>JAYZAP010000130.1:0-4183 GCA_036339655.1 Pseudomonadota bacterium
CGTCTATTTCGATCTAACGGCGCAATCGCGCAACCTCGGTGAGGTCGATCTCGAGGCCATGGTCGCCGGCGGCCCGCAAACCATCGAGCGTAACCCAGCCGGCGGTTTCATGCTGTTCCGGGTCGGTGACGCCCTGGCGAGCCGCGACATTCACGCGGCAATCTTCGATTCGCTGCGCTTGTGTAAAGAGTTCTAGTGGCCCCGCCGGTCGCCATTGTGACCGCCGCCGGGCGCGGTATCGGCGCCGCCTGCGCCCGTGAGCTGGCCGGTCGCGGCTATGCTCTGGTGCTCATGTCGCCGAGCGGTGCTAGCGTCACCCTGGCCGAGGAATTGGGTGGCCTCGGCATCAACGGCTCGGTCACCGAGCCGGCCGACCTCGAGCGTCTGGTGAGCGCCACCTTGGAGCGCCATGGCCGCATCGACGCGGTCATCAACAACACCGGCCGCCACGGCCAGTTCGCCACCGCGAGCGGCGCCTACGACGACGACACCGTGACCGGCCCCAGGCTCGGCTACGACCCCGACTACGCGCCAAATTTGATGGCCATTACCGACGACGCCTGGCACGACGCCTTCGACATGCTGGTGCTGTCGGCGATCCGCATGGCGCGCCTGGTCGCCCCGGTCATGGTCGAACAGGGCCATGGCGCCCTGGTCAATATTTCCGACATGACCGCGCCACAGCCGCGGCTGGTCTATCCGGTCGCCGTGCTGCGCCGCGCCCTCGACGGGTTCGCCAAGCTGTTCGCCGATCGCTATGGTCGCCATGGGGTGCGCATGAACAACCTGCTGCCCGGCCTCGTCGACAACTACGAGGAGACCACCGACAGCATGCTCGGCGCTATCCCCATGGCCCGCGCTGGCGCGCTCGGCGAAATCGCCGCGACGGCGGCGTTCCTGCTGTCCGACAACGCCGGCTACATCACCGGCCAGAGCATTGTCGCCGACGGCGCCCTCAATCGCGCCATTCGATAAACCATAGGAAAATCCCCATGACCGAGAACCAGGGCCTTGGCTACCATCCCGGTATTACCGAAGACGTCGGGCCGGGCGACATTCCTTCGGGCACCGAGGACCGCTTCATCGGCGTTGAGGTTCGCCGCGATGTCTTCGCCACCGCCCGTGACGGCGTGCGCCTCTGCGCCGATGTCTACCTGCCCGAGGGCGCCGGGTCCGTGCCGGCCATTTTGACGCGTCATCCCTACGGCAAGAACACGGTTTTCATGGGTATGAGAGAGACCGGCGAATTCTGGGCGCGCAAGGGTTATGCCTTCGTCTGCCAGGATGTGCGCGGGCGGTTCGGCTCGGAGGGCGTCTTCGATGCGCCGCTGGGCCGTCACGAAATCGACGACACCTTCGACAGTATCGAGTGGATAGCCAATCAGGACTGGTCGAGCGGCGGCGTCGGCATGTGGGGCGAATCCTACTACGGCTTCACCTCATATTGCGGCGCCATCAGCGGTCACCGGGCGCTCAGTGCCATCGCGCCCGGCGACCCGGCGCCGTTCAACATGCACGATATCATCTATCGGCAGGGGGCGTTCTCGCTCAACGCCATGGGAAGCTGGGCCCTCGCCATGGATGCCCAGGGTTACAACCTATTGGACGGGCTCGACTACCGGACCCTGCCGCTCACCGCAATTCCCGAACGCATGGGACAGCCCGGCAAGGTGTTCAAGCAATGGGTGACCCAACCATCCGCCGACGATGCGTGTTGGCGTTACGCCGACCTGTCCGATTGTTATGACAAGGTTGCCGTGCCAACCCTGCTGTGGGGTGGCTGGTACGACAATATTCAGGGGCCATGGCTTGCCGATTGGCGCAGGGTTATCGCCGAGAGCCCGGCGCCGGAACACAAGCACCTGCTGATCGGTCCCTGGGACCACGAGGGAACCAGCAATTTCACCGGCACTGTCGGACCCCTGGCGGTGGGCTCCCAGGCGGTCCATCGCTGGGACGCCACACAAGCGTTCTTCGACCACTACCTCATGGGCTTGGACAACGGCTTCGAGCGACGCTCGCCGGTGGAGATTTTCGTCATGGGCGACAACGCCTGGCGCTTCGAGGCTGGGTGGCCGCCGGCCCGCGCGGTCGATACCGCGTTCTATCTACAAGGCGATGGTGGGCTGGGAACCGCTTTAGCCGGTGATGAAGCCCCCGACAGTTTTTTCTACGACCCGGCCAACCCGGTCACCGATACCCTCGACAGCGACATCTGGGCGGCCATCGCCGGCCTCGCCGACCGCCGCGCTATAGAACAACGCGACGACGTGCTGATCTACAGCAGCGCGGTGCTCGATGATGACATCGAGATTACCGGTCTGATCACGGCCGAACTCCACGCCGCCTCGTCGGCGGTGGACACCGATTTCACGGTTACCTTGGTTGATGTCTTCGAGGACGGCTACGCCCATTTGATACAGCACGGCATTGTGCGCACCAGCGCCATCGAACCCGGCCGGGTCCAGGCCTATTCCATTGACCTTTGGTCTACCAGCCACGTGATAAAGCGTGGCCATCGCATTCGGGTCGAGGTCTCGAGCAGCCGGTTCAACGAGTTCGACCGCAACCTCAACAGCGGCGAACCCCAGGGCACGGGCGCCAATCCGGTCCCAGCGACCCAAACCGTCCACCATTCAACCGACCACCCGTCACACATCACGCTGCCCCTGGTGCCGCGCTAGAAAGCGTCCAATTAAGGGGACAGTATATTTAGTTGATCAAATATACTGTCCCCTTAATTATTAATACAGGCCTTCCGAGCCGGTTTCCTGGGTTGGGATGCTGGAGCGTGGTTCGGTGCCGGGCTTGAAGGCTTCGAGGATGACCCGCTCGGTGGTGGCGCCGGGCAGCAGGCCGGTGTCACCGTCAATGCGCACCAGGCGCACGCCGGGCGGAATGCGGAACGGAATGGCCGGCTGATCAGTCAGAGCCTCGGCCATGAAGCGCTTGAACGCCGGCACCGCGACCCGCGAGCCGGTCTCCTTGTAGCCCATCGGTTGGGGCTGATCGAAGCCGATGAACACACCGGCCACTAAATCCGGCGAGAAACCGATGAACCAGGTATCCTTATTCTCGTTGGTGGTGCCGGTCTTGCCGGCCAGGGGCTTGCCCAGGTCCCGGATCCGCCGGCCGGTGCCGCGCTCGACCACGCCACGCATGATCCACACCATCTGATAGGCGGTGTCGGCGCCGATTACCCGGGCCCGCCCGTCGGGCACCCGGGGCACCGACTGGCCGCTCCATCGGGGAATTGCGCACTCGTCGCAGGGACGGCTGTCACGTCGGTAGACGGTGTCGCCGTTGCGGTCCTGGATGCGCTCAATCAGGGCCGGCTCGATGTGCTTGCCGCCATTGACGATCATGGCATAGGCCGAGGCCATGCGCAGCAGCGTTGTCTCGCCGGCGCCCAGTGCCATGGGCAGATAGTGCGGCAACTCGTCGACCACACCGAAGCGCTCGGCATAGGATGCCACCGTGGACATGCCCAGCGCCCGAGCGACCCGCACGGTCATCAGGTTGCGCGATTTCTCGATGCCGATGCGCAGCGGCGAGCGGCCATAGAACTTTGTCGTGTAGTTTGCCGGCTTCCATTTCGGCAGGTCCGGCCCCTGGTCGATGGTGATCGGCGCGTCGTCGACGATGCTGGCCGGGGTGAAGCCGCCGTCGAGCGCCGCCATGTAGACGATCGGCTTGAACAGCGAGCCCGGCTGACGCCGGGCCTGGGTCGCCCGGTTGAATTCACTGATCTCGTAGTCGTAGCCGCCGACCATGGCCAGCACCCGCCCGGTATGGGGATCGAGCGCCACCAGGGCGCCGCCGATATCGGGAACCTGACGCAGGCCGAAGCCCGGCGGATCGAGCGCAGCCTCGCCCGCGGCCACGATCAGGGGCTCGACTAACACCACGTCGCCGACCGCCAGGACGTCGGCCGGGCGGCGGATTTCGGGGCCGATACGCTGGCCCTTGCGCCAGTCCCGCGCCCAGGTCAACTGGTCGAGGGTAATCTGGCCAAAAGACCCATCGCTCAGACCCACATAGGCGGCGCGGGCGTCGACCGCCAACACCACGGCACGGCGCCATTCACCCTGGCCGAGGGGCCGGGCCACCGCCGTGAGTCGCACCCCCCAACCGGCGCTGGCGTCGATTTGCTGGACCGGCCCGCGCCAACCATGACGGCGGT
>JAYZAP010000131.1:0-7116 GCA_036339655.1 Pseudomonadota bacterium
CCCACCGTGACCGAACATGCAGGGAAATCAGACTCGAAATCCGCTGGTCCGATGGTATGGTTCAAACAACAGAAAAACGCTGACCGTCTGTATCAAGCAGACGAAAAGATCGCCTCGCGCGAAGGGCAAACCGCGACACGATCGGCGTAAGGGCGCGCCAAGTCTGAACAATTAACCGGGGAGAATACCGTGAAACTATATTACGACCCAATTACCGTGAACTGCCGCAAAGTTGTCGCCGGCCTCGACCTGATTGGCGCCAGCTACGACGAGGAACTGGTTAGCTATTTCGGCGGTGAACACAAGCTGCCGGCGTATACCAGCATCAATCCCAACGCCGAGTTGCCGGCGCTTGTCGATGGCGAGCTGAAGCTGTGGGAATCCAACGCCATCCTGGTATACGCCAGCGAAAAGCTGGGCAATACGACCGTATACCCAGCCGACCCCAAGGTCCGCGCCGACATCACGCGCTGGCTGCTGTGGGAATCGGGCAAATGGTTTTCCACCTGCTACACCTATCTGGTGGAGAACGTGGTCAAGGTAATCCTCGACGACACGCCTGACGAGGCCGTCCTGGCCGACCACGCGCCGACCTTTCACGCCCGGGCATCGATTCTCGAAGCCGCTCTAGACGGCCGCGACTGGCTGTCTGACGACCACGCGACCATCGCCGACATCGCCATGGCGGCGCCCATGCATCTCCATGGCCTGCAGAAACTGCCGCTTGAGGACTACCCCAATATTCGCGCCTGGATGGAGCGGGTCGAGGCGTTGCCGTGCTGGCAGAAGTCCGACCCGGTGCCGCACCTGCCGCCCGAGGTGCTGGCAAAATTTGCTTAGGCCATTACGTCGTCACGGCAATTGATGATGAGTTCGGCGATGGAGGCGGTGTTGGACAGGGACAACACGGTCAGCACCACTTCCGCCAGATCATCTGGCGCTATCATCTGATCGAGCGGGACGCTCTCCACCGCCGCCGTCATATCGGTGGCGACATAGCCGGGGCACAGGGCGGTGCAGCGCACACCGTCGCCCCAACCCGCGTGACGAGTCGCGTGGGACAGCGCCACGGCAGCGAATTTCGTCATCGAATAGCCGATGCCGGCGCCATAGACCGCTTTGCCGGCGAGTGACGCCACGTTGACAATGCGTCCCGCGCCACAACGGCGCAGATGGGGCAGGGCGGTTCGGATCATCGACAACGGCGCCTTCACATTGACCGCCCACATGCGGTCCAGCGCCTCGTCGTTGTCATCCTCGACGGACACTTCCTCCATGATTCCGGCGTTGTTGACCAAGCCGTCGAGCCGCCCGAACCGCGCCACCGTGTCGGCGACCCATTGCCGGTGGGTGTCCTGATCCTGCGCGTCGTAGCGGCAGGCGACGACGCGTTCCGGGGTCCAGCCGCTGGTCAGGTCGGCCAACGAGTCCGGGTCCCGGGCGCCCAGGCTCAGGCTGTATCCGGCATTGTAAAGCACGCGTGCGATGGCAAGCCCAATTCCCCGGTTGGCCCCGGAGATCATGATGACGCGCCCGTCGGGTGCCAGCATGGCGAGTCCCTCTCTTTGCGTTATCGCTGTATCAGTCGTAGAGCGCCACGCAGCGCACTTCGATGCTCCAGCGCTCGGGGGCATCCGGCCGCGTTGTCGGGTCCGCGAAGGCACTGTGAAAACTGAACGTGCAAGGCTCGTCCGGGGTGGCCGCATCCGGGGTGGCGCCGTCGGAGCGGGCCATCTCGCCGGCTGAGTCCCACTGTTTGATCAGCAGCGCTTCGTCCCGCGTCAGCGCGGGATAAAAGTACCACTGATGGCCGTCCGCGTGCTTTGCGAAGTAGTTCTCGCCGATGCGGTCGTGATAGTGAATTTCGAATACCACGAGATGCTCGGGTCGCACGCTGGCCGCGTCGCAAAGCGCCAAGGGATGGGTTTCGACCGGCTCCTGTGCGATGTTGCGCCACAGATTGATGATGGCGAAACGGCCTCCGGACAACACGCGCTCGACCACGTCCGCGTCGAGCAGCGATTGCCCGTCGTCCAGCAGCGTGCGCAAGGTGTCGTTGACGCCAGGCGGCTGCGCCAAATCGCGCAGCCGTTGCGGCGCAGCCGCCAGTGTGTAGTCGCCATGAACGACGCTCGCCGGGCCTTGTACCTGCTGACCGCCCTCGATGTGCCGCTGGCTTTCCTTGCCGGCGGCCGAGCGTATATTGTGGTCGAACGCGGCGACCATACGAGCACCGCACGCCGCGCGGATAATCTCCGCGCAATGGGGATAGTAGCTGCACACCACCTGATCGTGATTGAGGAAATCGAGGTACGGCGTCGCCAAGGGACGTTCCAGGACCTCGAAACCATTTTGTGCGAGCGTCCGTCGCGCCGATGCCGCTAGGCGCCGGGCGTCATGGACCGGCATGTGCCGGGTCTCCAGTTCGATACTTTCCCAGTTGGAGTCGCTGCCATCGCGGTCGCGTCGCGTAAACACCTCGCCGTTGCGGTAAAGCGAGGGCTTCACCGACTCCGTCATGTACTGGAATGACCCAAGCCGGACCGCTTCATCCACCGTTTCTGAACCCAAGGCCATGGCTGGAACAATCCCTCTCGAATGTGCACGGAACGTCCCGCATGAGCCCGGGTCGACCCAGGCTGTGACCTTTGTGCCACCGCCCTAATGTGCGGCTGATAATAGCACGCCGATAATTACCTTTGTAAAGTTGACCAACGCAACGTGGTCGGCCGTTCGAGCAGGCAGGAGTCGGCGACCCCCCTAAATCTCCGGTTCAGGCGGCAGGGAGTAACGGTCACTGTGGCTCACTCTCCCATTGTCCGCCGTTAGTCTCGGTCGGGCGTGGTCTCTATACTGCCATCAATGACAAGGCTGTCCTTGGGGGACCCGGCGGAATTTGACCACCTCATGGAAGGGCTAGAAAAGGCCGGCCTTTCGACCTGAGCAATGTGATGTTGAAAGTGGTTTTGTTTTGCCGAACAACTAGCCTGGCGTCGGATAGGCGGTTCGCATGTGGTTGAGGGCGTTCAGGGCGCGAAACAGGGTTGTGCCGACGTTGACGTTTGCACCCCGCATAACGCTTTCGGGATGGTTCAACCGCGCCTGGGCAGGCGTCCCAATGTCATGGCCGGCGCTTGCCGGTAAAGGTCGCGCCAATGGCAGCGAACATGACCGCGGCGGCGGCAATGAGACCGCGCGCTTCGATGGCTTCGCCGAGCAGGACGGCGGCAGTTCGTCGAGCAGGCGGCACGCCAGGCCTAGCCCCTCTCGTTTGTCACCGTCGCCAGCCAACCGCCACACCATGTCCTGCATGTAATAGACGCCGATACGGCCCAATTCGCCGTAGACCATAAGACCCATGCCGCCGCCGGGTCGGGCAGATGGTGCAGCACGCCGCAACAGTCGATGTAGTCGAAGGCGCCGAAGTCGAGGGTGACGAGATCGAGCAGCGAGCCCTGCACGAAACGCAGGTTGTCGAGCTAGCGGGCTTCGGCCCGTGCCTGAGCAATCTCAAGGGCGACCTCTGAGAGGTCCCAATAGACCACCTCGGCCGGGGAGTCCCGCCAGGCCAGCATTTGCGACAGTATGACGGTGCCGTCTCCGGCGACCAGGGCGCGAAACCGTCTGGTGGTGTCAAGCTGGCTGCCGAACACATAGTGGCTGATTTCGTCGGGGTCGCTGGGCGAACCGGTAATCAGCCGCCGCGCCTCGTCCGCCGGGTCGCGCTGGGGGTAGGGATAGGCCTCGTACTGGGCGCGGACCCTGTCGCCGCCGGCCACCGGCCCCATGTCAATCCAACCTTTCTCAGCCGTTTCCGGTGGTCAGCACAATCTTTCCCTTGGCTTTGCGGTCGGCCAGGATGCGCAGGGCCTCGCCAGCCTGCTCCAACGGAAAGGTCTGCGAGACGTGGGGTTTGAGCGTGCCCTTCTCGAACCACTTGAACAGGTCCTTGAAGGCGGCCTTGAAGCGTTCCGGCTCGCGACGGCGGTAGGCGCCCCAGTAGAAGCCGAGCACCCCGCAGTTCTTGACCAGCAGAATATTGGCCGGAGCCTGGGGAATGGTGCCCGAGGCGAAGCCGATGACAATCAGCCGGCCCTCCCAGGCGGTGCAGCGCAGCGCCACGTCGAAGGCTTGGCCGCCGACCGGGTCGAAAATCACGTCGCAGCCGTTGCCTTCGGTGATGTCGCGGACCCGCTCGCGCAGGTTCTCGGTGGAATAGTCAATCAGGTGGTCGGCGCCGTGCTCGGCCGCCAGGGCGGTTCGCTCGGGACCGTTGGCGGCGGCGATGACCGTGGCGCCCATGGCCTTGCCGACTTCCACCGCGGTCAGGCCGACGCCCCCCGCCGCGCCCAGCACCAGCAGGGTCTCGCCGGCCTGGAGCTGGGCTCGCCAATTGAGGGCGCCGTAGGCGGTACCGTAGACCACGGCAAATCCCGCCGCGTCCTCGAACGACAATGATTTGGGAATGCGGAACACGTCGCTGGCGGGCACCACCAGCTGCTCGGCGAAGCCGCCCTTGCTGGTCGCCGCCATGACCTGATCACCCTTCTTGAAACCGCGCACCCCATTGCCGCTTTTCATCACCGTGCCCGCTACCTCGAGGCCGGGGCTGAACGGAAACGGCGGCTTTTCCTGGTACTTGCCGGCGACCATCAGGATATCGGCGAAGTTGACCCCCGCCGCCGCCACCGCGACCTGGACCTCGCCCTTATCGGGCTCGACGTCCGGGGCGTCGCCCATGGTCAGGGTCTCGGGCTCGCCGAACTCATTGCACAACACTGCACGCATGAATGGGCCTTTCCTTGGGGACTGGGCGACCCGGTGACTATACCCGTTATTGCGGCCACGTGGCGGCGGGCCGCACGTCACCGATTCGCCGGCCCACAATATTTTTCAATGGTGCCACCATGAAGTCGGCAAGGCGGGCCGCTACGGCGTCATCGATGGCGCCAAGGTGCTTTAGGATATTGGTCACCGCAACCTCGGAGGCACGCCCGGCGCCGTCGTCGACCTTGATGGCGAGACCCAGGCCGAGCCCGGGCAGGGCAGCGGCGAAGACGCCTTCAGCGCCGGTCTTGGCCAGCACCGCGCCTCCAGTTTCGCGAATTATCGCGGTGCACAGCCGGCCCGTGCCGGCGACCATCTCCGGCCGCGCCGCGATGGCCTGATGAATGCGGGTCATGGCCGCTCCGCGCCCGTCAGGCTGGGAGGCCGGGTCGGCGAACCGGGCCATGGCCGTAGCCAGACCTTTAAGCTGCAGGGCCAGGGTGGGAATGCCGCAGCCGTCAACCGCCACCGGAACCCGCGCCAGGTCGACGCCCGACAGCGCAGCAATCACCGCTGAAATTCGCTGTTGGACCGGGTGGTCCGGATGAATGTAACCCTTGGTCGGCTCGCCGGCGTGGCACGCCGTGGTGAGAAAACCCATGTGCTTGCCGGAGCAGTTGTTATGTATCTGGGTGACCGCATGGTCGTGGCGCAGCAGGGCTTCGCTGGACGGCCCGTGGGCCGGCAGATGGGCGCCGCATTCGAAGTCGGCCTCGTTCAGGCCGATGCGCACGAGCCAGGCTTCCACCGTGGCCACATGAAACGGCTCGCCGCCATGAGACGAGCAAGCCAGGGCAATCTCGCCATCACCCAGGCCATAGGCCTCAGCGGCGCCAGTCTCGACCAGGGGCAGGGCCTGAATGGCCTTAATGGCCGAGCGCGGATAGACGGCCTGGTCAACGTCTCCCCAGCTTTGAACCAGGTTGCCGGCGCTATCGAACACGGCGCAGGACGCCCGGTGGCGGCTCTCGACCACAGCGCCGCGGGTGACCTCGACCGCCAGTGGTGTCAACGTGGATTTGGTTGTTGGAATGATATCGTTCATGGTGGCCCCAATGGGTAGTTCCGCGGTTTGGGGCTTGCCTCGCGATGCCGGGCAGTGCAGTTTTGCCCCATGCGCGGCTATTTTGGCATCGGCGTCGAGGGTATAAGCAAGGAGATGAACCTGGGCAACCTGTTTCGCTCGGCTCATGGCTTTAACGCCAGCTTCGTCTTCACCGTGAACGTGGCCTTCAACCCAAAGCGCGCCCATTCCGACACCTCGGACACCCCGGGCCGGGTGCCGCTCTACCAGTTCGACGACGCCACGTCGCTCAGCCTGCCACACGGCTGCCGACTGGTCGGCATCGAACTGCTCGATGAGGCCGCGGACCTGCCCAGTTTCCGCCACCCCAGCCAGGCCGCCTACGTGCTCGGGCCCGAGCGTGGCAGCCTGTCGCCGGCCCTGGTCGAACGCTGCGAATTTGTGGTCCGCATTCCCACCAAGTTCTGCATCAACGTGGCCACCGCCGGCGCCATCATCATGTACGACCGGCTCATCAGCCTCGGCCGCTTCGCCCGGCGCCCGGTTGCCCCCGGCGGCGAACCCGAGGCCCTGCCGGTCCATGTCGCCGGCGACCTCAAGGTGCGTAAGCCCCAGGTATCGGTATCATGAGCGACAGCGACGGTCTCAGCCAGCTTGGCGGCCATAGCACCCTGCCCGCCTCGCCCGATGAGGCGGTACTGGAGAAAATCGCCAATCCCCAGGCCGGTGCCGACTATCTGGTACGCTTTACGGCGCCCGAGTTCACCTGCCTCTGCCCGGTCACCGGCCAGCCCGACTTCGCCCATCTGGTCATCGACTACGTGCCCAACGGGTGGATTGTCGAAAGCAAGTCGCTCAAGCTCTACCTGGGGTCCTACCGCAACCACGGCGCCTTCCACGAGGACACCACCGTGGCCATCGCCAAGCGCCTGGCCGGTGAAATCACGCCGCGCTGGCTGCGTATCGGCGGCTACTGGTATCCCCGTGGCGGCATGCCGATCGACGTGTTCTACCAGACCGGCGCGCCGCCGTACGGCCTGTGGCTGCCCGACCAGGGGGTTTCGCCCTATCGGGGCCGCGGTTGAAAATGGGCAGGCCCCCAGGAAATATACTAAGTCTTAAAATATATTATATATTGCGTCGTCGTTATTGTCGGAGCGCCCAATGATTGCCAGAGTTTCCGCCCCGTTGGCGCTGTTTGCGCTGCTCATGCTGCCCGCCCTGCCGGGCTTTGCCGCCGTCGAGGTCATCGGAGTGTTTCAGGA
>JAYZAP010000132.1:0-5700 GCA_036339655.1 Pseudomonadota bacterium
CACCCAACTTCGCGAAATAACCAATATCCTGTTGAAATAGCGCCGTTTTAATTGGATGTCACGAGGCGTCACCAACGTCGTGGTTGCATCGAACCCGGCCGCGATGGCAGGATACGGAGTACTGATGACCCTGGGGCGGGCCAAACCCGATGGCCAAAATGTCCAAGCACGTTCCCGGACAAGCGACATATCTGGTATGTGTCGACGGCAGCGCCCATTCGCGGGTCGCCATGCGATTCGCCTGCCTGCGGGCCAAGACCACCGGTGGCCGCGTGGTCTTGATGACCGCCATCGAGCCGGCCGAATTCCAGCATTGGGTGGCGGTCGAGGACGTCATGCTTGAAGAGCGCCGCGAGGAAGCGGAACACGTGCTTCAAGACCTCGCCGCCGAAGTCAATCAGTGGGCCGGCGTGATGCCGTCGCTGGTGGTCCGCGAGGGCCCTGTCGGCAATGAAATCCTGGCCGCGGTCGAGGACGACCCAACCATCAACTTTCTCGTGGTCGGCGCCGCGCCGCCGTCGGGCAAGCACGGCAAACTGATATCCTGGTTGGCCAGTCATCTGGCCGGCCGTCTGGCCATTCCCCTGGTCATCGTGCCGGGTAACCTGAGTGACGGGCAACTTGCAGAAATTACTTAGCCTCTCCCTCGTTGTCGCCGCCTCGCTGGTCATGGCGGTTGCGGCACGGGCGGATTTCAAGGCCGGCGAGCAGGCCTTCGACGCCGGCGACTACGCTACCGCCATCGCCGAGTGGCGGCCCCTGGCCGAGGACGGCGATGTCCGCGCCCAGACCAACCTGGGTCATCTCTACCGCCTCGGCCGCGGCGTCGAACGGGACTATGGGACGGCCCGAATGTGGTATGGCCGCGCCGCCGACGAGGGCAATCCCCGGGCCCAGGCCAACCTCGGCAACATGGTTATCAAGGGCCTTGGCGGCGTCGCCGACCCGGCCGCCGGCGTCGCCCTGTTCCGTCAGGCGGCCGAGCAGGGCTTTGCCGTGGCCCAGCTTCATCTCGGCGATTTCTATCGCCTGGGTGAGCATGTGGTGGTTGACGCCGAGCAGGCGGCGCTGTGGTACCGCCGGGCGGCCCGCCAGGACCACCCCGAGGCGGCGCTGCGGCTGGCCCGCATGTATCTTGTCGGTGTTGGCATTGGCGATGGCATCGAGGCCGATCCTGAGAAGGCGGTGGAATGGCTGCGCCAGGCGGCGTCTTTTGGCTTGGCCGTGGCCCAGTACGAACTCGCCGAATTGTATCGCCAGGGCCGTGGCGTCGAGCGGGACCTTAAGCTGGCGGCCCAGTGGTATCACGCGGCGGCGGCCCAGGGCCACGTGCGCGCCGTCGAATGGCTGGCGACCACCGGCGGCGACCCGGCCGATGACCCCATCCACAAGCTGCGGGTGGCCGCGGAGGTCGGCGACGCCGATGCCCAGATGCGTCTCGCCACCCTGTTGCGAGAAGGCAACGGCGTGCCCCGCGATGCCTTCGCCGCGCTTGAATGGTATCGCCGGGCCGCCGCCCAGGGTCATTCCCGGGCGAGCTACAACCTGGCTATGATGTATTTCGACGGCGACGGCGTGACCCGCGATGAAGTCATGGCCGAGGCCTGGTTCCGCCGTGCCGCCGGGCTTGGCGAGCCGGACGCCCAGTACACCATGGGAGTTTTTCTGAGCAAGGGAATCGGCGTCGCTGCCGATCCGGTCGAGGCCCGTAAGTGGTTTGAGCGGGCCGCGTTGCAAGGCGATTCGCGGGCGCAGTATTCGCTCGGCCTGATGAACGAAACCGGGGCCGGCGGGCCGGTCGACCTGGATAGCGCTTTCGCGTGGTACATGTCCGCCGCCAAGCTCGGCGACCAACGCGCTCACAAGCGTCTCGCGGTGGTTACCGAGAAGCGTGCGGCGCGGGCGGCGCTGGCCGAGGCCATGGAGGCCGATGGTGATGGCGCCTTGGAACCACGCGCCGCCGACGCCGACGAGGCATCATTGTCCGAGGCCGCCGAGGATGCCCTGTCCGACGTCGAACGCGACACCGGCGAGGCCGTGGAGACCACCGCGCTTTCCGACGAAGAGCCCCCGGCCGAAGAAATCATCGAAGCCGCGCCGGCCGATATTGTCGAGCCCGAGCCGGTCGACGAGAGCGTTCCCGAGGCGGTCGTTGAGGCCGTGGTTGACCCCGAGCCCGAAGCAATCGCCGAGAGTGCGCCTGAACAGGACATTGAGACGGCGCCTGAGGCGGTCGTCGAGACCACGCCACCGGAGCCGGTTGAAACCGAGACAGAGGCAACGGCGTTGCTGGAAGACTCAACCGCGCCAGCGGAAGATGCGCCCGCCGACGCCGACGACTCCGCTAAGGTACTGCGTAGTTTCAGGTCGGGGCGCAACGATTCAACCAACGACAATGATGGCGCCAGTATCGATTGGTTTAGTTCGGCGCCGGAACCCGAGGTCGAGTCGGAACCGGTTGCCGCGCTAGAGCCCGAGCCGGCGCCCGATATGGAGCCGGAACCCATCACCACGGTCGAGCCGGAACCGGAACCCGAGGTGGAGTCGGAACCGGTTGCCGCAATTGAGCCCGAGCCGGACAGCGGCGGTGAACCCGAAGCGTCGTGGACTCGTTCCAAGTCCCGCCGCAATGATTTGACCAACGATGATGACAGAAACGACTTCGATCTATTCAAGTTCGAGCATATGCCGGTCGACGATAGCGACAGTAAGTCTCAGTTGGACAAGTAATAAATTGACGGCGGCCGGGCCGGCACACGCCGTGCCGTCGAATTTTGCGCTTGTGGGTCTTGAAATTAACAAATACTTCATCCACTATTCTGGACGTGGCCTGCGAGCCCCGCGCGCTGTCAAGGTACTCAAAACGGGCGGGAACGAGTGAATATGATGTGCTTTCGGTCACGAGTTTTGTAGCGTTCCAACCGCCTGATTTACTGTAGACGCGGCGTTTTACGTCGCGTCATTCCTATAAGGGCGGTGGTGTGGACGAAATCGACCCGCCGCGAAACCGGCACCAAGAACCGGTTTTATGAGCCACCATTATCGTGGCGGGTCAGTGGGAAAGTACGGGTGGGGACACGGGATTGAAGACCGGCATGCCAAGGGTTTGCCGACCCGTCGAACTAGGTTGGCGTCATCGGCGCCCGGCCACCCCCGTGGAATAGCAAGGCAGCCACGCGACACCGCCCATGGCGCGTCCGGGTGGTGACGCACGGACCGACCCGATGCCGCCTATGGGCGTCCCGGGGCCGGGACATGCGGGAAGATAGGGAAGAGACGGAATGCTGATCGACACCACTTGTTCTCGATTCGAGCGGGTATCGCTGGGGACTATCGGCGCGGCTGTTGTCGCGCTCTACGCGGCGGTGCTGTTTGACCCGTCCATGGGGCGCTCGATCAGCGACGCCGTGGCGGCGTTCAAGGCCGCGCCGCCAACCGGCGAAACTTCGGCGCCGTCCAGCGACTCATGGGTCGATATTATGCCGGTCGCAACCATCACCGCACCAGCCGAGACTGTTGCCGCGACCGGCGACGAAACCGTGCCGCCACCGCTGTTGGTTACCCAGATCGACGAACTGTTCAGCCAGGTTGACTACCGCCTGGAAGACGTCCGGCTCGGCGAACTGGCGGTGCCTCGGGTGCTGCTCGAGGTGGTACCGGTCGATCTGATTACCGTGGAGTCGCCGGCCGAGCGCAAGCGGCTGTTCATTCAAATGGCGCTTCCCCTGGTGCTTCAGGCCAATGAATACGTCATAGCTGATCGCACCCGGCTGATCCGGCTCCATGGCGAATTCAGCCGTGGCGGCGCTATCGCCGACAGCCGCGATCGCGCCTGGCTCGCCGATCTGGCGGCGCGCTACGGAGGCGATCGCGCCGACATCGGTGCCTTGCTGCTACGCGTCGACATAATTCCGCCATCCCTCGCTCTGGCCCAGGGAGCCGAGGAATCCGGTTGGGGCACGTCGCGCTTCGTCCGTGAAGGCAACGCCATCTTCGGCCAGCGCACCTTCACCGCCGGCGCCGGCCTGGTGCCTGAGGACCGTGACGCGGACAAGTCCCACGAGGTCAGATCGTTTGATCGCCTGCTTGGCTCGGTGGCGTCGTACATGACCAACCTCAACACCCATTTCGCCTACGACGAATTCCGCGCCATGCGGGCCCGCCAGCGGCTGTCGTCCGGGATCATGGATTCGGTCGCTCTTGTCGGCACGCTCGACCGCTATTCCGAGCGTGGCGAACAATATATAGCGACCATCCGTTCGATCATCGAATCGAACGGTCTGCGCGCCTATGACCGGGCGCGGCTCAGCGATGGCGATGTGATCGCCATCAACCAGTCGGCCATCTAGAACATTTCCGTGGCTTGATGCGTTGACCGCCGCGGCGACGGAAATCCAGTTTTTCGACCGCCATGACGGCGTCCGTCTGGCCTATGCCCTGACTCCCGGACAGTCACTCACGGCGGTATTTTTCTGCGGCATGTCGACGCCCCTATGGGACCCCAAGGCGCTGGCCATGGAAGCGTTGTGCCGGCAGCGCGGCTACACCAGCCTGCGCTTCGACTATCAAGGCCGCAGCGGTTCATCGGGCGACTACGACGACGGCACCCTCAGCACCCGGCTCGACGACGCCCTGTCGGTGATCGTCGAATTCACCGACGGGCCGCTGGTGCTGGTGGGCTACAGCATGGGCGGCTGGCTGGCGTTTCTCGCCGCCTTGCGCCTGTCCGAGCGTCTGATCGGACTTCTCGGCATTGCCCCGGGCATCGATTTCGTCGACTGGATCAACGACAAGCTCAGCGCCGAAGACATCGCCGCTCTGCATCGCGACGGCCGCATTACCCGGACCTCGCCAGACTATCCGGGCGAATCCTGGATCACCACCCTGGCCATGATCGAGGATGCCGAGAACCATCGCCTGCTCACCAGCTCGATCGAGATTGACTGTCCCGTGCGTCTGGTCCATGGCCTGGCCGACCCGGACGTTTCCTGGGAGATTTCGCGGCGCACCGCCGAACAGCTCACCGCGACGGACGTCGAGGTCATTCTGCTCAAGGATGTCGGCCACATCCTGCGCAATGACCGCGAAGTCGGTCAAATCATGGACATATTCGGCGAGTTGCTCGATGTCGTGGCTCAATAGACTCCGCCGGAATTACATTGCACTCTTAGCACCGTGGCCGGCGACAGAAGCCCTTTAGGCAAAGCAAAAGCGGTGGAGACCGGCGATCGCGATGTATTTCGAGCGTGATCAAGCAGAAGCTCATGGCAGAGGTCGATGTGATCTGAGCGACGGCTCTTCGCTTAAGGGCAACTTCTTCCATAACCCCCAGGAGCGCATCATCGATATGCTCAACGATGACCGCCATTTCCTGCCTTTCGCCGACAACGACGGCGTCATCACTGTGGCTGCCAAGGCGGCGATTACAGCGATCTGCCCGGCCCAACAGAAGTCAGAGACAACCGTGGAGCCGCCCCGCCGTATTGGAATATAACTTGGGGCATGTAGCGGCGGGCGACCCGGTCGTTAATCCATCATCCTAGAGCGCCTCCCGGACGCCGACGCCGAGGGATTCGGCGACGTCGTTGGCTGTCGATTTACCGCTAATATAGGCGCCGTGGCAGGTCGCGAAGAACTCGGGCGAGGTCGCTTCGCCGGCGAAGAACAGGCGCTCATCGACGGCCGCAGCCATCCCCTCGC
>JAYZAP010000133.1:0-4636 GCA_036339655.1 Pseudomonadota bacterium
GCCGTCGGCCTGACCTGTGGTGGCACGGTCAAGGTCTTCGTGGAGCGGATCGAATGAAGGCCGATATTCTGGCTCAACTATGCGCGGACCGGGCGGAAAAACGCGCTGTTGCCCTGGTTACCAATTTAACGACCGGGATTCAGACGCCGGTGTATCCCACTGATAACAATAATGACTTGGACCCGGAGATCGTCGAGGCCGCGTTGTGGGCGCTTCGTGACGACAAGAGCCGAACCGTCGAGAGCGCCCAGGGCGATGTCTTCATCCACGTCCACAACCCGCCGCTCAGGCTGATTATCGTTGGCGCGGTCCACATCGCCCAACCCCTGGCCGCTATGGCGGTGCTGACGGGCTACGCAGTCACGGTGATCGACCCGCGTCAGGCTTTTGCCAGCGAGGAACGCTTCGATGGCGTTGCCGTGTCGAACGAGTGGCCCGACAAAGCCATGCGGGCGCTAGAGCCGGACGAGCGCACCGCCATTGTCACTCTGACCCACGATCCCAAGCTCGACGACCCGGCCCTCGATGTCGCCTTGCGCGCGCCGGTGTTCTACATCGGCAGCCTGGGCAGCCGAAGGACTCACGGAAAGCGCCGCGACCGGCTGGCCAAACTCGGTTTCAACGACGCGGCCTTCGTCCGCATTCACGGCCCCATCGGCCTCGATATAGGCGCTCTTACCCCGGCGGAAATCGCGGTGTCGATCATGGCCGAGATCACCGAGGTTAGGCGCCGCGGCCTAGCGCCCGCGGCCAACTTGACTGGCTCATGAAATTCGGTGCCGTAGCGCTTGACCAAGCTGTTGGCGCCATCCTGGTCCACGGCATGCGCCGGGACGGTCTGACATTGAAAAAGGGCCGGGTTCTCAACGGTGACGACATTGCCCGGTTGCGCGCCGCCGGTGTCGACAGTGTCACCGTCGCCCGGCTCCAACCTGGCGATGTGGCCGAGGATCAGGCTGCCGGCCGCCTTGCCGAGGTCGCCGCCGGGGCGAACCTCAGCCTTGGCAAGCCTTTCACCGGCCGTTGCAACCTGTTCGCCGAAGCCCGCGGCCTGGCGTTGATCGACCGCGCCCGCCTCGATCAGGTGAACCGGGTCGATGAAGCCGTGACCATCGCAACAATCGAGCCATTTGCCGCCGTTGAACCCGGCGACCTGGTCGCCACAATCAAGATCATCCCGCTGGCGGTGGCCGATACCGTGCTTGACACCTGCATGGCCAATGTGAGCGGCCTGCTCCACGTCGCCGCCTATGGCGCGAAGACCGCCGGGTTGATTCAGACCACCCTGCCGGGCACCAAGAAGCGGCTGCTCGACAAAGCGGTCGAGGGCTTGGGCCGCCGCCTTGCCGGCCTCGGCGGAACTCTTGGTCCCGAGCTTCGTTGCAATCACCATGAGGAAGCGGTGGCGGCGGCGCTTGGCGAGATGACTGACGTTGACTTGATACTGGTGCTCGGCGCCTCGGCCACGGTCGACCGCCGCGACGTGGTGCCGGCGGCCATCGAGCGCGTCGGCGGTACGGTCGAGCATTTCGGCATGCCCGTGGACCCGGGCAACCTGACCTTGTTGGCGCGTCTCGGCAATGTGCCGGTGATCGGCCTGCCGGGCTCGGCACGCTCGCCGCGCATTCACGGCTTCGACTGGCTGTTGCGGCGGATCATGGCCGACGTGGGGGTCGGGCGCGACCATATCATGTCCATGGGCGCCGGCGGCTTGCTCAAGGAAATCACCCAGCGGCCCCTGCCCCGTGTGGAGGCCTCACCGAGAATGCCGGGTCACGAGTCCCATGCCCCCCGCGTTGCCGCCGTGGTCCTGGCGGCTGGCCAGTCGCGGCGCATGGGGTCGACCAACAAACTGCTCAGTGAGATTGATGGTACGCCCATGGTTGCCCATGTGGTCGCCGCCGTGGGCGCCTCCCACGCCGGCCAGGTAATCGTCGTCACCGGCCATCAGGCCGAGGCGGTGCGCGACGCCCTTGCCGGCCATCGAGTCCAATTTGTTCATAATCCCGAATTCGATATCGGCCTTAGCACCTCTTTGGCCGTCGGTCTCGCCGCCCTGCCCGGCGATATTGACGGTGCCGTGGTCTGCCTCGGTGACATGCCCAAGATCGGCCCGGCCCTCATCGACCGGTTGATTGACGCCTTCGACCCGGACAACCGCCGCGCCATATGCGTGCCGACCCATCAGGGCAAGCGCGGCAACCCGGTACTGTGGGCGACCCGCTTCTTCGCCGAGATGCAGGGGCTCGAAGGCGACGTCGGCGCCCGCCATCTGATCGGCGAACACAGCGACATGGTCCACGAGGTCGACTGCGGTGACGACGCGGTACTTATCGACGTCGATACGCCCGAGGCTCTAGCTAAATTTTCCTAGGGCAGGTCCCACCCGCCGCGTCCACCGATTCATCGGCTGTTCTCTAGGCGACGATGGCGTGGGGCGCCCGCCGGGTCAGCTGGCCGTAGCCACTTAGTTCTCCGTCCATGCCGAGGGCCTGGCAGGCGGCATACATCATCGCCTGATTGGATGACAGCACGGGCTTGTCCAGCTTCGTCTCGAGACGTTCGATGACCTCCAGACTGCGCATATCGGTGCAGGATAGCACGATGGCCTTCGCCTCGGGGCTGTCGGCCCGCCGGGCAAGGCCAATGACTGCATCGGGAGTCAGTTCGCCCTGGGTGACGTTGTCGAGGGCGACCCCCACATCGGCCCGCGACACGGTCTCGATGCCGCCATGGCGAAGAAATGAAATCGCCAGGTCGTTGATTTCAGCCACATAGGGCGAGGCAAATTCGACCCGGTCGATGCCAAGCAAGTGAAGGGCGTCGACCAGGGCGCCGGCGGCGGTCACCGTCGTCGCCCCCATTTCGCCAGCAATGTGCTCGGCAAGGTCGCTGTCAAACGTCGGACCATGGGTCAGGGTGGCCGAGGTGCAACCGTAGAGCACCACATGGGGCCGCGCTCCAGCCAGTAGCCGCAGTGGTTCTTCTAGGCACGCCTCGCCCATGCCGGCCATTTGCTCGGCGTCGGGAATGGCATCGATGTCGTAGCCGCCCATGCGGGCAAAGTGAAACGATACCCCGTTGGGCCGCATCATGGCCAAGTCGGGCTCGAGATTAGTGTTGGTAAACGGCACCAGGACACCGATACGGGCGCGGGCGCGTGAAGTCGTCAACATGGCAGACCCTCCTTTTGGCACCATAGGGCAAGACAGTCGGCCGCCATATCCATTTGCGCCTCGCTTGCCACGGTAGCGCGCAGGCAGTCGGCCAGGCCGTAACCGGTCATTCTGCGCATTATAACCCCTTCCTCACGCAAGGTCTGGTCAGCTCGTGCCGCGCCATCGGCGTCGGCAAATCGGATGAGAACAAAATTGGTGGAACTGTCGGGGGTTTCGAGCCCAAGGTTTCTGAGACGGATAATAAAATGGTCGCGTACTCGCGTCGTTTCAGCGACGGTCGCCAGCATGTAAGACTGGTCGTCCATGGCTGCCGTGGCGCTGGCCTGGCTCGTGCCGCTGACGTTGTTGGGATTTAGAACCTTGCGCATTTGATCGGCCATGGCGGGAGGGAACAGGCCCCAACCGACGCGCAAGCCGGCCAAGCCGTAGGCCTTGGAGAAACTTCGCAGAACCACCGTGTCGCCACGCCCCACCAGACCGAACGCGGCCTCACCGGGGGCCTCGGCGAACTCGCCGTAGGCCTCGTCGATGACCAGGGCAATACAGCCGTCGAGCCCGTCGCGCAACCGGACCAACTCAGCGTATCCGATGCGGGTTCCGGTGGGGTTGCCGGGATTGGCGACGAACACCAGGCGGGTCTCGGGTCGCACCGCACCAAGCAAGTCGTCGACCGACACGGTGAGGCCGCGTTCTGGCGCTTGGTCATAGGCCGCGCCCACCGCCAACGCGGCGCTGCGAAAGAAGCCGTAGCCGTATTGGCTCGACAGCACCCGCCCGCCGGGGCCGGCGTAGCAACGGGCAAGACTGGCAATCAGTTCCATGGACCCGGCGCCGCAGAGAATCTGTTCCGCCGGGATGTGGTGGACCCGGGCGATGGCGGCGCGCAGGTCCGTCCACTCCGCGTCGCAATATAGCCGGGCCGTTTCAAGCGCTCTGCGCCCGGCGGTGATAGCCTTCGGACTCGGCGGCAGCACGCTTTCGTTTTGCGCCAGGGAATTCAGCGGCTTGCCCGCCGGACCCTCGAGATCGGCCAGGGCATAGGGCGCCATGGCCGCCACATGGCTGTTGGGTTCAATCATGGCGCGCCCTCGCCGTCGTCGAGGCCATAGATTGACCGCGCCGCGTCCGGGCTGATCAGGCCCTCGGCAAGGTCGCGGCGCACCAACTCCCGGTCGCGGGATTGCGGCTCGCCCATGCCACCGCCGCCAGGGGTCTCGAATATCAAGGTGTCGCCGGGACCAATCTCGACCATACCCTTGCCGGGGATTGAAGGGCCATCATCAAGCCGGATCCGGCCGGGTGCGCCCTCACCGCCGCCGTCGCGGCCCCGGGCGGGGAACTTGATTCGCTCGACCGAGAGAAACACCAGAAACGATTGCTCGTTGGCCGACTGCAGTTCCATATGCTGGCCGAGCCCGCCGCGCCACCGCCCCGGGCCGCCGCTGTCGCGGCGCAAC
>JAYZAP010000134.1:0-5892 GCA_036339655.1 Pseudomonadota bacterium
GGCCCATACCCTGGTCCGCCGCCTCAAGCTTCACGCCATCGAAGATGCCTTCTGCTATGCCCACCAGCATCGCCCCGGCGACATTCTCATTTGGGACAACAGCGCGACCATGCATTCGGCCAGACCGGTGGACCCGCCAAAGAGCGAGACCGACAACCGCCTGCACTACCGCATGGTGCTCAAGGGCCTGCCGTTTAACTTGAAGCCGCTCTAGCAGCTAAACAGTTCGCGAGGCAGCTTGGTCAGGCGTTCGGGGCCATGGTCGCCGACCACCACGGTTTCGCTGATCGCCAGACCCTTGGCCGACATATACATGTGGAACACCATGCCGGTCTCCAGCGTCCAGTCGGCTTCGGGCAGGAAGCAGCGGGAAAAGTCACTCAGCACCGGCGTGCCCACCGGGTAAATGCCAAGAGTGTAGCCGGTGACGTTGTCGTAGACGTCGCGCAGGCCGGCATCGAGAATTCCCGCCCGACCGACCTGGTCGACCTCGGCCGCCGCCGCGCCACTGATCATCACTGCAATCTGCGCATCCTGGACCGCGATGAGCTGTTCGGCGATGGCGCTATGTTCTAGCGACGGGCCGCCGATGACGGCGTTGCGCATGAGCCGCGCGCTGTAGCGGTTGACCGTCGGCACCAACTCCATGTGCAGCACATCGCCCCGGGCCATGGGCCGGTCGTGGGTATGGCCGTGGAGGAAGTTCCAGCCGGTGCCGGCGGTCACCGGGCCGCAATTGCCGTTGTCGGCGCCGAGCCGGACGAAGGCGGCGCTGGCCGCGGCGGCGGCGTCCCGTTCGGTCCGCCCTTCACCGCCGGCGGCGACAGCCTCGACCATGGCGCCGTCGGCAATGGTCGCGGCACGGCGCAAATACTCGATTTCCGCCGGCGACTTGCGCCAACGCAACGCCTCCAGGTCATCAGCCACATCAACGAACGTGGCATCGGGAAAGGCCGCCTCGAGACGCCGGAAGCGAGTCACGTTCAAATTGTAGGAGCGGGCATCGAAGCCGATATGGCCACCGGCCCAGCCTCGCTCCCGCACCGTGGCGATCAAGGTGTCGAGCATGTCGTCGCTGTCGCGTACGGCGACAAGATAGGTGAACCACCGTCGCTCGAGAAAAGGCGCGGTGTCGAGGGTGCGCAACACCATGACCGGCTCGCCCACGGCCGGCGCCAGGCAGGCGCGGTATAGAGTCTCCTCGGGTCCCCAGCCAACCAGATAAACCAGGTACTCGGTGCGGTCGATGAGCACCACGTCAAGGGCGTTGGCGGCCATGACGTCCTGGAGACGGCCGAGCCGGTCGCCATACTCCTCGCGGGTGAACAGCAACCCCGAGCCCGGTACGGTCATCGCCGCTGCGCCGCCGTCCTGAGCTCTAGGCGGACAGCGCCGATGGCCATGGTGACCGCCGCCTGGGTCGGGTCGACCACCGGCAGGTCGGTGTCATCCTCGAGGCGCTTGCGGTAGCGCGCCATGCCAGCACAACCCATAATCAGCACCCCGGCGCCGTCCTCGTCGCGCAGGCGGCGGCCGCAATCGATCATGCGATCCAGGGTTATGGTTTCGTCGGCTAGGTCTGTCACCCCGAGGCCGACGGGGACCTCGCCGGCGAAGCGGCTTTCCAGGCCGAGGCCTCGAATGAAGCGGCGGCGGCGCGCCACTGAGGCCGCCAATATGCCGATGACGCCAAAGCGGTCGCCCAGGGTGCAGGCGGTGAGCATGGCGGACTCGGCGATACCGAGAACCGGCTTAGCCGTGGTTTCGCGCATCGCATGGAGGCCAGGATCTGAAAAACACGCAATGACAAAGGCCGAGGCCCGGTTGTCGGTGTTCTCCACAAGCTTGCGCATGGGGGCGATGACACCATCCACATGGCACTGGGTCTCCACCCCCGGCGGCCCCTCGGTCAAGGTCAGGCATTCGATGTCCGGCCCGCCGTCCAGGCGCAGCGGGTTGAGCGCCGTGTCGATGCCGTCGGTGCAGTCTTGCGACGAATTGGGATTGATGACGATGATGCGCTCGGTCATGACCTAAAATCGTACTCCCGATAGGTGCCGTGCTCATTATAGTCCATACGGCGGCACATGGTATTGGTCGTAGCGTTGTCTTCATCGGCGAAGATGGCGCACCAGCCGGCGCCATCGTCGAGCAATCGTGCGGTCAGGGTCGCCACCGCCGCCAAGGCGTAGCCCAGGTCGCACTCGTCCGGCGGCGTATAGACCGGGCCGACCCGACCGTCCCCCGGCGTGATCGAGGAAGGCGGCGGCGTCATCAAACCGCGAGATTTCCATCACTATTCGGGCGGCGGTTTGGCGCCAGTGCGCTCGGTAATCAGGCCATAGTGCTCGATGCGCCGATGGGCGGCGAAATTGAAGATGGTTTCCTTGCCGAAGTTGCAGGCGTCCAGGTCGCAGTCGGCGACGATCAACTCGTCCTCCAGGGTGCGACACTGGGCGACGATTTCGCCGGTCGGCGCGATGATGACGCTGCCGCCCATGAGGTCGTTGCCGTCCTCGTTGCCGGCCTTGGCGACCCCGATTACCCAGGTCGAGTTCTGGTAGGCCCCGGCCTGCATGGTTACGTGGTTGTGGAACATCCGGAGATGCGGCGATTCGTCGGACTGGGAATTGGCCACTGGCGTGTTGTAGCCGATCATCACCAACTCGACCCCCTGGAGGCCCATGACCCGGTAGGTCTCGGGCCAGCGCCGGTCGTTGCAGATCGCCATGCCGACGATGCCGCCGAAACTGCGCCACACCGGCCAGCCCAGATTGCCAACCTCGAAGTAGCGCTTCTCGAGATGCTGGTGCTTGCGCTCCGGGTCATATTCCGCATGGCCCGGCAGATGGATCTTGCGGTACTTGCCGACGATGCCGCCGTCCTTGTCGACCAGCACGGCGGTGTTGTAGCGGTGGATTTCGCCGTCCTCCTCGATCAGCTCTGCGAAGCCCAGGTGAAACCCCATGCCATAGTCCCGTGCCCGGTCGAACAATGGCTGGGTCTCGGGCGACGGCAACGAATGCTCGAACCATTCATCGACCTCGGCCTGATCCTCCATGTAGAAGCGGGGAAAAAACGTGGTCAGGGCCAGCTCGGTAAAAACCATCAGGTCAACGCCCTTGCCATGGGCCTGATCCATCAGTGCCACCATGCGCGCCACCACCTCGGCCCGGCCCTCGGCCTTCTGAATCGGCCCCATCTGCGCCGCGCCAACCGTCACTATTCTCGCCATGGTCTCCGCCCTCACCTTATGTGCCTGGCGCAATGCTCGCAGGAAACGCGGGCGCGAGCAAGGTGGGCCAATCTTGGCCGCGTGACTTTGATATTAGCCTCTTAAACGTTACCTTTTATCCTGATCGAGGTTCGCGAGCACACGAGTTCAGATGGTGGTTGCCCCTACCGAAAATGGTTCGACGGTCTCAACGCCCAGACCGCCGCCAAAGTAGCCATCGCCGTTACGCGGATGGCGCGGGGAAACCTGTCCAACGTCAAGAACGTCGGCGCCGGCGTATTCGAACGGGTGATCGACTTCGGGCCCGGGTTCCGTGTGTACCTCGACAAGGATGGTGACCGGCTGGTGATTCGGCTGGGCGGAAGAACCAAGAAGAAGCAGTCGACGGATATCGCCAATGCCCAGGCACGCAATCTCTTCGAAGTGATCGGTTATCTGCAGAAACAGGAAGGTCTGCGTTTCGAGTTGCGCTCTTCCCGGCTAGAATGATGGCGAAAATTTCGCAGGAGGAGAAATGTCGGCACGGATCACCAGCGATCGGGACCTTTGGTACCTGTCGGCGACTGAAGCCATGGCGCTTTTTCGTGCCCGGGCGCTGTCGCCGGTCGAACTGCTGGAGGCCCTGATCCGGCGGGCCGAGGCGGTCGAACCGAAAATTAATGCCTTCGCCTTCACCTACTACGACGAGGCGCTGGCCAAGGCACGCAAGGCCGAGGCTAAGTTCGCCAAGACCGATGGGCGCATTCGGGCGCTGGAGGGCGTTCCCCTGGCGGTCAAGGACGAGATGGATATCAAAGGCAAGCCCATGACCAACGGCTCGCTCTATCTCAAGGACAACGTCAGCACCACGACCCACTATTCGGTCGAGCGGCTGTTGCGCGCCGGGGCCATTGTTCATGCCCGCACCACCACCCCAGAGTTTTCCTGCGCCGGGGTCGCCCATTCCCGGGTCCATGGGGTCACCGGCACGCCGTGGAATCCGGCCTACACATGCGGCGGCTCGTCGGGTGGCTCGGGGGCATCCCTGGCGGCGGGCAGCGCGACCCTCGCCACCGGCTCCGACATCGGCGGCTCGATCCGCATTCCCGCCGCCGCCTGCGGCGTGGTCGGCTACAAACCGCCCCACGGCCGCAACCCGGAGAGCGGCGCCATCGCCTACGACATGTACGGTGTCATGGGCCCC
This sequence comes from Pseudomonadota bacterium, assembly GCA_036339655.1. Lineage (GTDB taxonomy): Bacteria > Pseudomonadota > Alphaproteobacteria > JAAXGF01 > JAAXGF01 > JAYZAP01. Next base: position 4,419 of record JAYZAP010000134.1, read on the forward strand.
ATGACCCGCACCGTCGCCGACTGCATCGCCATGCAGAACGTCTTGGCTGGGCCGCACCCGCTGTACAACGCGTCGATCAGGCCGCGCTACCGCATCCCGCCCGATTTCAAGGGCATCGAGGGCTGGAAAATCGCCTACTCCATGGACCTGGACTTCTTTGAGATCGAGCCCGACGTGCGGCGCAACACCGAACTCACCCTCAACGTGCTGCGCGGCCTCGGCGCCACCGTCGAGCCGGTCCACTTCGGCTGGAGCGCGGCCATCGACCGGGCATTCCAGGACTATCTCGACGATATATTCGGTGGCTGGATTGCCTCCTATGTGGAAAGCGATCCGAGCCTGGCCAGCGGTTGGGCGAAATACTGTGCCGACGCCCACAAGAGGGTGACGTCGGACGCGGTCCTCAAGGCCTACGAGTACCAGGATGAGATGGCCCATCGGGTCGGGCGTATCCTCGAGGACTACCAGGCCTTCATCTGCCCGACCATGGGTAGCCATGAAGTGCCGGCCGACCACGAGCCCGACCAGCCGCTCTACATCAACGGCAAGTCCGTCGACGTGCTCTACGGCTGGTGCCTGTGTCACCCGTTCAACATGCTGGGTCGCTGCCCGGTGCTGTCGGTACCGTCGGGCGTAGCGGGCAACGGCCTGCCCACCGGCATCCAAATCGCCGCCCGCCACTTCGACGACGTTCGCGTCTTCCAGGTCGGCGCCGCCTTGGAGCGCGCCCAACCCTGGCTCGACTGCCCCGAGCGCCGCCCGCCTCTTTAGTCAACACGGGAACCCTATTGATGAGCCAGTACAGCTTTGGTGACGATCTGCGTCGGCGAATCGAGACGAATATGGCGGCGTTCGACGCCCATACGGCGGCGGCCGATGGCCTGCGCCAGGCCGGGGTGATTATCGTCGTGGTCAAGGTGCTCGACGGCAACGAGGCCGGGGTGCTGCTGACCTTCCGGCCGCCCAACCTGCGGCGTCACGCAGGCCAGTACGCCCTGCCCGGCGGCCGCATGGACGAGGGCGAGACGGTGACCGACACGGCGATGCGCGAGCTCAGCGAGGAACTCGGCATGGAGCTCGACCCGGCCGACATCTTTGGCCCGCTCGACGACTTCGTCACCCGCTCCGGCTTCGTCATGTCGCCATTGGTTGCCTGGGGCGGCGCCGACCCGGTGCTCAAACCCGACCCGGTCGAGGTCGAACGGGTCGAGCGCATCCCATTGTCGGAGCTCGACCGGCCCGAGTTGCCCTACCTTGAGCCGGCCGCCGAGGGCGAGCGTCCGGTCATGTCGGCGCCCCTGCCGACCCTGGGCCATCACCTGTTCGCTCCCACCGCAGCTCTGCTCTACCAGTTCCGCGAAGTGGCCCTGCGCGGCAACGCCACCCGGGTGGCCCATTTCGACCAGCCGCATTTCGCAAGAAAGTGAAGCGTGGCGGAGCCATCCTGTTCGTTTGCACCGGTAACATTTTCCCC
>JAYZAP010000135.1:0-3052 GCA_036339655.1 Pseudomonadota bacterium
CTACGGCGCCAGCGTCGAGCTGATGTGGCGCGACGACCAACTCTACGACGTGGTTGTCACCATCGGCCACAACGACGACCCGGTGGTCCCCGCCCTGGGCAGCGCCATCTTCATACATGTGGCGCAGCCGGATTTCGGCCCTACCCAAGGCTGTGTCACGGTGACCCGGGAAAACCTGCTGCGCATCCTCGCCGAGTGCGACGAAACCACCCGAATCTGTATTGAAGCCGTCTAGGTGCGTGTCGGTCTTTGGCCAAAGATAGCGGTGCCAACACGTACATGGGTGGCGCCGAGGCGGATTGCGGTTTCGAAGTCGGCACTCATGCCCATGCTGAGGCCGTCGAGGCCATGGCACCGGGCCATATCGGCGAGCAGGGCAAAATGCAGCGACGGTTCCTCGTCAAACGGTGGGATGCACATCAGCCCGGCGACGGCAAGTCCGAGTTCGTCCCGGCACAGGGCGATGAAGTCATCCGCCTGAGCCAGCATGATACCGGCCTTTTGCGGCTCTTCGCCGGTGTTGATCTCGATGTAGCAAGGCAGCACCCGGCCGCTCTCGGCCATCTCGCGGGCCAGGGCGCGAGCCAGTTTGGGCCGGTCGACGGTCTCGATGACATCGAACAGCGCCACTGCCTGCCTGACCTTGTTGGTCTGCAGCGGGCCGACCAGGTGAAGCTCGATACCGGGAAAGCGCTGCTTGAGGTCGGGCCACTTGGCGGCGGCCTCCTGCACTCGGTTCTCGCCGAACACCCGATGACCGGCCTCGAGCGCCGGGATAATTCGCGCTCCATCGTGAGTTTTCGAAATCGCCACCAGAGTGACATCCGCTACCGCGCGCCCAGCATCGGCGGTGGCGGCGGCCACGTCATTCATGACGCCGGAAAGATTGGCGGCGACGTCGACGGGTTGTTCGGATACAGCCGCCATGATCCTCTCACGCGCCGGTGTGGGCGAATTTCCAGACAATGTAGTCGACGATTCGCTGGGCGCATATATCGGCGCTTTCCGCGCCCGTATCGATGACCAACTCGGGGTTTTCCGGCGGCTCATAAGGCGCTGAAATACCGGTGAACTCCTTGATTTCGCCCTTGCGCGCCCGCTTGTAGAGGCCCTTCGGGTCGCGGCGCTCGCATTCCTCCAGATCCGCATGAATGTGGATTTCGTGGAACCCGCCGGGGTCGTAATTTTCAGCCGCCGCGCGGGCCCGTTCGCGGCCCGACAGATAGGGCGAGATAAACGCGCTGATGACGATAAACCCGGCGTCGGCGAACAGGGCCGCGACCTCGCCGACCCGGCGAATATTCTCGGCCCGGTCCTCGGGCGAGAAACCCAGGTTGGCGTTGAGGCCGCCGCGCACATTGTCGCCGTCGAGCACATAGACCTGATAGCCCTTGCGGAACAGTCGTTGCTCGACTTCCAGGGCCAGGGTCGACTTGCCCGACCCGGAAAATCCGGTAAACCACAACACCCCGCCGCGATGGTTGTTGCGCGCCGTCCGAACGTCCTGTGAAATGTGGTGCTCCACCGCGGTCAGGTTGGTGCCCACGACCGTATCCAGATCGCGCTGATCGGGATAGCCTTCCATGTTGATGATGCCGCCGCCAGCGATATCGTAGCCGTCGACCAGCACAAACCGCCCGGTCAGCGGATTGGCGGTGAATTCGTCGAGCGCCAGGATTTCCCTGGTCCGCAGCACGACCTCGGCGATGCCATCTCGGGCGACCTCGTCGATATGGCCCGGTTTGCTGTCATGGGCGGCGAGGTCGTTGGTGTCGATTACCCGTTCGATGTCCTGAACTTCGACCAGGGCCTCGAAGGTGTTGAGTCGAATGCGGAAGCTTTGGCCGACCGACAGCGGCGACGAGCCGAGCCAGAACATGCGCGCCCGGAAGACGTTGCTTTCCTTGGGCGGGTCGGCCAGATGGCTGATGACCTCGCCGCGCTCGACGAAAATGTCTTCGGCCAGGGTCAGACCGATGGACTGGCCTGCCCGGGCCTCGCCCGGTGTCGTCCGGCCGGCCTCGCCGTCCCAGCCTTCGATGGTCGCCACGTGGGCAGTCTTGTTGGATGGTGAGAACAGTACCTCGTCGCCGACCCGGAGCTGTCCGGTTTCAATCCGCCCGGCGATAATTCGGCGCTCGTCGAACCGGTAGACATCCTGGATCGGCAGGCGCAGGGGTTGGTCGACCATGGGCGGCCGCGCGGTGAAGCCGTCGAACGCCTGGGCAATCGTCGGGCCGTCGTACCACGCCATGCGGTCGGAACGCCGGGCGATGTTGTCGCCGTCGCGCGACGCCACGGGAACCACGCTGGCCGCCTCGATGCCGATAGTGGCGAGGTAGGCGCGGCTTTCCCCGGCGATTTCCTCGAAGCGGGCGGCGTCGAAATCGATCAGGTCCATTTTGGTAATGGCGACCACCACCTGGCGGACATCGAGGAGCCACAGCAGATAGCCGTGACGGCGCGACTGCTCGCACACCCCCTCGGCGGCGTCAATCACCAGGACTGCCGCCGCCACGTTGGCCGCGCTGGTGACCATGTTGCGAATAAACTCGCGATGGCCGGGGGCGTCGATGATGGTGTAATCTCGCGTCGCACCGCGATAGTGCACATGAGCGGCGTCGATGGTGACGCCCTGGTCGCGCTCGGCCTGCAGCACGTCGAGCAGGAAGGCCCATTCGAAGGGCATGCCACGGCGTTTGCACACAGCCCGGATGTCCTCGAGGCGGCTTTCCGACACCGCGCCGCTGTCGTGGAGCAGGCGGCCGACCAGGGTCGATTTGCCGTGGTCCACGTGACCCACCATGACCAGGTTCATGGCCTCGCGGCCCGGAGCCGGGCCTGAGGATCCGGCGCTCGACCCCTCGCCGTCAGGGGCCTGCGACATGGCTTTCTCGTTGGGCTTGGGCGCCATCACGCGTGACCATCCACGCGGAGCCGCTCGAACATTTCTTCGGTCTCGAGGGCGGCGGTCCGGCCGGCCCGCTCGGCCACGGTTGTCACTTCGAGCTCGGCAATGATCTCTGCGACTGTCGCGGCGCGGCTTTCGACC
>JAYZAP010000136.1:0-3873 GCA_036339655.1 Pseudomonadota bacterium
CAAACCGCCGGCGCCGTCGCGCGCCCTTGCCGCGAGGAGGAGGCCGTCGACCTCGGCCTCTCTCAGCACCTTGGGTAGGGGCGCTTGGCGCCGCGGGCTGTCGATGGTCGCCGTGGGATCGTCCCCGCGGACCTCCTCGGCGAACAGGAACTTGTGGAACTGGCGCAGGCAGGACAGCCGCCGGGCACAGGTGCTGGCGGCAAAACGGCCGGTGAGATGTCCGAGATAGGCCCGTACCGCGTCGGCGTCGGCGTCGAGAGGGGTGGCGCGGCGGCGCAGGAGAAAATCTTCGTAGTCGTCCAGGTCGCGGCGGTAGGCGTCGATGGTCAGGCGGGCGGCGCCGCGCTCGGCCACGAGCATTTCGAGAAAGGCCTCGATTTGCAGGCTGGCGTTGTCGCCGCTAGAACTCACGGGCGAGGAGGGTTTCGATGGCCAGCGCCCGGGCGTCGGCCTCGAGGCCAATCTGATAAAGCGCGCCGACCACCGCGCCCAGGGCCATGTGGCCGGGCACCCCGGCGGCCGACGAATCGAGCACCGTCAATGCTAACAGCACGGTTTCACCGACCCGGCCGGCGGCGGCGGCGTGGTTAAGCTGGCGCAGCAGCGCCTCGGGCGGTGTCCGCACCCACACCGGGTCGGGGCGTTCGAGCAGGGCGAGCAGCGCTTCCGTCGGAGGATGACGGTCGAACGCCACAAGCAGGGCGTACAGCAGGATGGCACGGGCGTGGCGGTCGCGCCCGGCGTCCTCGCCCTGGGATTCCCACCAGGTGGTGAACCGTTCGCCGTCCCAGGCCTGGACGCCACCGGCGTCGACAAAGCCGATAATCGGCGCCAACTCGGCCACCGCGCGCGCGGCGTCGGCGTTGATACCGGCCTGGGTCTTGGCCAGATCAATCCATGGGCCGGCGGCGTCGGGACGGCGGGCTGCGAGCAGCGCCCGCGCTGCGTCGCCGGCGATCCACACCAGCTCGGGCAGCGGCCGGAGCCCGAGCAGATCGTCCAGGGTGAGCCGCGCGGCAGTGGCGAAACCGTCCCAGCCGCCGGACTCGGCGCCCAGCATCCAGGCCGCACGCAACACTTCGGCGCGGGCCGCCGGCACTACCTGGATTTGGGCGGCCTGGTACAGCAGGGCCCGCGAGAGGGCGTCCTTGTGGCCCTTGACCCGTGGCCACGGGTCGGACAGCTCCTCGGACGTGAAGGGCACGCTGTCGTACAGTTCGGCCAGGGTCTCCGTGGGCAGGGAGCCCAGGGCCTCGGCCCGCTCCGCCGCCCGCAGGCGGAGGTCCAGCGGCACCGTGGCGGTCAGCGCAATGGCCCGGGAAATCGACGCGTCGGCGTTGGTGATGGCGTCCTCGGGGACGGCGAGGCGGGCCGTGCGCAGCATGGCGAGATGAAGCGCGGTGGGATTGGGCAGACTGTCGAGAACAATGTCGTCGGCGCCGGCCAGGGCGACCAGCAGCGACTCGAGCGCCGGGTCATCGTCGACCCCGCGCTCGCGCAGCAACTCGACGCCGAAGGCGGCGGTGGCGTGTTTGGCGTTGAGCGCCTGACAGAAAATCAGCACCTTTTCCCAGTAGGGTAGGTCGTCATGGCGGATAAGTTCGCGGGCCTGGGCGCAGGCACCGACGAAATCGGCGGTCAGCAACAGGGCGTCGAGGCGGGTTTGCGCCAGGGTGATATCGTCGAGATCGGCCGGCGCGGCGCGCATCATGTGGTTGACCGCGACCCCGTCGCCCATGATGGCGAGGCGTTCGATGCGCAGCGCCAAGAGGTTGACGGTGGCCGGTCCCTTGGGCGCCGCCGCCGCCGACTGCAACAGGCGGCGGGCCAGGCTGTTGACGGTTCGCGAGGTGACGCCGACCGGTAGCCGGGCCAGCAGGTGTTCGACCAGACGGCGGTCACTACCGGCCCACATGTCGAAGGCGAAACCGCCGTTGGCCTCCTCGATCAGGCCGGCCGCCTCTGGGTCGGGTGCGTCGACCGCGCCGACCTCGACTTCCGTGTCTTCCGCGCCGGTCGCGGCGGCCGGTTGGGCGGCCACCGAGCCGTCATCGAGAACCTCGATTTCGACCGATTCGGAGGCTGGCAAGGGCACGATATCCAGCGGCACCGTCTCCTGGGCGGCCAGGGACGCGGTCTCTGCCATCACCACGACCATGGCAACTGCCATGGACCGGGACATCGTCCAGATGGGGCGGCTAGCGCTCAAACCGGTCATCGGGAATGACCACCTCGACCTGCGATGTCGGCGCCGGAATGTCCCAGGTCATGAGGAAGACCACGGCACCACCGACAACGACAGCGGCAATCAGGGTTGAAATTTTGGAGAGACGCGACATGGCGCAAGAAGTTGGCCTAAACTGCTGTGGGGAAGCCGGCCATGGCCGGCGAAACGGAAGCTTGGTGAGGGGCGACAATCCCGAATTTTATGGTAGATTGGATTTATGGCTATTTTGCGGCAGCTTACCGGCTTGTCTCTCCGCTTTCAACGCCCTACGGCGTGGCCGTGGGCGTGCATTCGGCGACCGTGGGGGCGACCATGAGCCGGATTTCGTCGCTGGCCGGCGAGACCATCGTCCTGGTCGGCCTCATGGGCTCTGGCAAGTCGTCTATCGGCCGGCGCCTGGCGTCGCGTCTCGGTATACCTTTTGTCGATGCCGACGCCGAAATTGAGGCGGCGGCGGGCTGCACGATTGCCGAGTTTTTCGAGCGCCACGGCGAGGCCGCGTTCCGCGACGGCGAACGCCGGGTCATTGCCCGGCTGCTTGGTGGCCCGCCCCAGGTGCTGGCCACCGGCGGCGGCGCCTTCGTCGACCCGACGACCCGGGCGCTGGTCGGCGACAAGGCGCTGTCCGTGTGGCTGCGCGCCGAGCTCGACCTGCTGGTCAAGCGCTGTGGCCGGCGCAACACCCGGCCGCTGCTCCGGGAAGGCAATCCCCGTGAAATTCTCGCCAGGCTGATTGACGAGCGTTATCCCATCTACGCCGAGACCGACGTCATCGTCGATACCGACGACAGTCCCCACGAAACCATGGTTGACCGGATTATCGATGCGCTGGAAGCCTACCAGCGTGACAGCGCCGGCGACCAAACGGATTGAGCGTCGCCATGTTCGAACCATCGCCGGCGGAGACTGGCGGCTCCGACGATTCCGAGCGGCTCCGGGTCGACCTCGGCGGCCGGGGCTACGACATTATCGTCGGTGACGGGCTGATTGCCGCCGCCGCCGCCTATTTCGACGCGGTTCTTAGCAGCCGCCGGGTCGCGGTGGTCAGTGACGAGACCGTCGCCGGCCATCACCTGCCGGCCCTCGCCGCCAGCCTCGATGGCGCCGGCATCGGCCACCACGACATCGTCCTGCCGCCCGGCGAGGGAACCAAGAGTTTTGCGTGTTTTGAACAGCTTCTCGACGGCCTGCTCGAGGCCCGCATCGAGCGCGGCGACATGGTGGTGGCGCTCGGCGGTGGCGTCGTCGGCGACCTTGCCGGTTTCGCCGCCAGCGTGCTGCGCCGCGGCGTCGGTGTGATTCAGGTCCCCACCACCCTGGTGGCCCAGGTCGACAGTGCGGTCGGCGGCAAGACCGGCATTGATACCCGTCACGGCAAGAATTTGGTGGGCACGTTCCATCAGCCGTCCCTGGTGCTTGCCGATACCGGTGCCCTCGCCACCCTGGCCCGGCGTGAGCTGTTGGCTGGTTATGCCGAAGTGGTGAAGTACGGCCTGCTTGGCGATGCCGAATTCTTCGATTGGCTTGAGGACCATGGCGCCGAGGTTCGCGATGGCGGCTCGGAAGCGCGCCGCCGCGCGGTGGTAACCAGTTGCGCTACCAAGGCGCGGATTGTCGCCAGCGACGAGTTCGAGACCGGCGAGCGG
>JAYZAP010000137.1:0-6305 GCA_036339655.1 Pseudomonadota bacterium
AGGTTGGCGTAGGCGCCGTCGTCAGCGACCAGCACCTTGGTCACCCCGTCGACCCGGGCGGCCGCGTCGGCGACCGCACCGCAGCTTTGGCCGGCGACCAGAATGTGGACGTCGCTGTCGATTTCCGACGCAGCCGCGACCGCGTGCAGGGTGGCGACGTTGAGCTCGGCGTTGTCGTGCTCGGCGAGTACCAGTACGGCCATCAGATCACTCCCGCTTCATCACGCAATTTGGTTAGCAACTCATCGACATCGGCGACCTTGACGCCGGCCTGGCGCTTAGCCGGCTCAACCACCTTGAGGATCGACAGCCGCGGCGTCACATCGACACCCAGGTCTTCGGGGGTCTTGACGTCAATCGGCTTCTTCTTGGCCTTCATGATGTTGGGCAGCGACGCGTAGCGCGGCTCGTTGAGGCGCAGATCAGTGGTCATCACCATGGGCATCTTGAGGGTCACGGTCTCGAGACCGCCGTCGACCTCACGCACGCAGGTGGCCGAACCGTCGGCGATTTCCAGCTTCGACGTGAACGTGCCCTGGGACCAGCCGAGCAGCGCCGCCAGCATCTGGCCAGTCTGGTTCGAGTCGTCGTCGATGGCCTGCTTGCCGAGGATCACCAGATCAGGCTGTTCCTCGTCGATCACCGCCTTCATGAGCTTGGCCACGGCGAGGGGCTGCAGTGCGGCGTCGGTCTCGACTAGAATGCCCCGGTCGGCGCCCATGGCCAGCGCCGTGCGGATGGTTTCCTGGCACTGGGCGATGCCCAATGAGATGGCGATGATTTCGTCCGCCTGACCCGATTCCTTGAGGCGCACCGCCTCTTCGACGCCGATTTCGTCGAACGGGTTCATGGACATTTTTACGTTGGTGGTCTCAACGCCGGTCTGGTCCGCTTTAACGCGCACCTTCACATAGGCGTCAATCACCCGTTTGACGGCAACGAGGACTTTCATCTGGACTTAGCTCCGCGGTGAAGCCTTGGATGGCAAGGTCAGGGAGAAAAATGAGTAAACCCGGCGCATCGCCGGGGTCATTTCGCAGCCGCACACTAGTCTCGCGCAGGCTCGATGTCAACGCGGGTTCGGCGTGATTTCAGGGTCCCGAATGGGACCACCAAGACGTCCTGTCAGCGGTTCGCGCCAGGCACCCACAGGACATCCTCAGCGCCATTGTCGTTGACCCTGCGGCCGAGAACAAAGAGGTGGTCGGAGAGCCGATTGGCGTACTTCACGGCCAGGGGATTGACCGCTTCGGTTACCGCCAGAGCGGTGATTTCCCGCTCGGCGCGGCGCGTCAGGGTCCGCGCCACATGAAGCTGGGCCGCAGCCGCCGTGCCGCCCGGCAGAATGAAGGATTCGAGCGCCGCCAGGTCACCGTTCATGGCGTCGATTTCGGCCTCAAGCCGGTCGATTTGGCCCTGGTTGATGCGCAAGGCGCCATCGTCGCCCGCGCCGGGCCGGCAGAGGTCGGCGCCGAGGTCGAACAGGTCGTTTTGAATGCGCTGCAACATAGCGTCAAAGCCACCATCCGTATGGAGCCGGGCGACGCCAACGGCGGCGTTGGCCTCGTCGACCGCGCCGTAGGCGGCAACCAGACCATCGTGCTTGGCAACCCGGACGCCGTCGCCGAGCGACGTCTGGCCACCGTCGCCGCCGCGGGTGTAGATACGCGTCAGCTTGACCATGTATTCCGCTCTTTCCGGTTCATTGCGTCCAACCACCTTTCATGAGGAACAGGGCGAACATCAGCGCCACCGCCAAGGCCTGGGCGCCGACCCGCGCCCGCATCAGCAAGTTGCCGTATTTGCGGTTCACGTCACCGCCCCGCGCCATGACCACCATGCCGGCAATCAACACCGCCACGGTGGCCCCAAGGGCAATGAAGACCAGGGTTTCAATCAAGTGGCCGACCTCCGGGGTATCTCGACAACCTCTGGGGCAATATAGGGCGGCCATGGCTATACCGGCTAGGCTGATTCGCCGCACTCGGCTATGGTCTCGCCATTCTTCCTGGAGACGTCACCGATGCTCGACACCACGCCCGACTCGGCCGATAGCCATATCGTCTGGCCGTACTATTTTCTCGCCGCCGTGGGCGGCTTCGTCGCCCTGGTCATCATCGCCGTGTGGTGGCCCGAGAGCTTCCCCGACAAGGATGAGTTGGTGATGGTCAACGGCGATATCGCCACAGTGCGCATCAAGGACGATATTTCGGGCACCTCGGCCGGCGCCCTGATGCCAGCGGTGACCTCGGTATACTTCACCTTCAGGAACCAGGACGGCGAGTACTTCTACCCGTCGACTCAGCCCGACTATCGAATGGTGCGCGATTTCACGGCGGTCAATATCGATGTCTGGGTCGAGAATGACGCCCTCGGCAGGGGCGATCCAGTTCGCATTTGGCAAATTGTTGAGCACAACCCCTACAACCTGGTCCTCGAAGCCACCAACGTATCCTACGAGAAGGTCGTCGCGCGGCTGGAGATCATCGACCGCTCCATGGTAGTCGCCGGCTACTACCTGTTGGCGCTGTGCTTCGGCTCCGTCCTGCTCGGCATGGGCCTGCAACACATCAACCGCCGCCGCGACGAAGAGGGTTATTAGTTCCCGCTCAACAGCCGCCGTGCAATAACCTGGGCCTGGATTTCGGCGGCGCCCTCGAAGATGTTCAAGATGCGCGAATCGACCAGCACCCGGCTGATGGTGAACTCCTCGGCGTAGCCGTTGCCGCCGTGGATTTGCAGGGTGTTGTCGGCGGCGCTCCAGGCAACTCGGGCGGCGAGCAGCTTGGCCATGCCGGCTTCCAGGTCGCAGCGATGGCCGGCGTCCTTCTCGCGGGCGGCGAACCAGGCGAGTTGGCGGGCGACCATGGTCTCCACCGCCATCCAGGCGAGTTTGCCCGAGACTCGGGGGAAGCCGTAGATCGGTTTGCCGAACTGGACCCGTTCGTTGGCATAGGAGAGTCCAAGCTCCAGCGCGTTCTGGGCGACGCCCACGGCCCGGGCGGCGGTCTGGATGCGGGCCGACTCGAAGGTCTCCATGAGCTGCTTGAAGCCGTTACCCTCCTCACCGCCGAGCAGGCCGTCGGCCGAGACCTCGAAGCCGTCGAAGGCGAGTTCGTATTCCTTCATGCCGCGATAGCCGAGGACGCCGATCTCGCCGCCCGACATGCCGGGGGCCGGGAACGGTTCACCATCGCTGCCCCGGGGCTTTTCGGCGAGAAACATGGAGAGACCCTTGTAGCCGGGCTGGTCGGCGTTGGTGCGGGCCAGCAGGGTCATCAGGTCGCTGCGCGCGGCGTGGGTGATCCAGGTCTTGTTGCCGGTGATGCGGTAGACCTCGCCGTCGCGGATCGCCCGGGTCCGTAAGCTACCGAGATCCGAGCCGGTGCCGGGCTCGGTGAACACCGCCGTCGGCAGCACCTCGCCTGACGCTAGGCGGGCGAGCCAGCGGGATTTCTGCTCGTCGGTGCCGCCGCTGCGGATCAGCTCGGCGGCGATTTCCGAGCGGGTGCCCAGGGAGCCGACGCCGAGGGAGCCCCGGCTCAATTCCTCGGTGACCACGCACATGGCAACCTTGCTCATGCCCAGGCCGCCCCATTCCTCGGGCACGGTGAGGCCGAAAACCCCGAGTTCGGCCATCTCCTCGACGATGTCCATGGGTATCAGCTGGTCGTCGCGGTGCCAATCCTGGGCCTGGGGCGCAATGCGCTCGTCGGAGAAGCGGTGGAACTGGTCGCGCACAATGTCCAGGGTTTCGTCGCCCGGGCGGGTGTCGCCGAAACGGCCGTCGACGATGAGGTCGGCGATGCGGTCCCGTACGGCGGCGCAATTGCCACCGGCAATGAGCTGCGATACAGGGTCGGTGCGAAAGGCGGCAAGAGACCCATCGTCAAGGCCGAGGTCGCCCGGCCGCACCACCTCGATCTGGCTCATCGCGATGCCGCCGGCCATCTGGGCCAGGTACTCGCCGTACGCCGCCTGGACAATTAGCGCCTCGAGCTCGCCCAGGCCACCGTCCGCCTCGAGCCGCTCGGCCCAGCCCAACATTTGCCGCAGCGCCGCCACATAGGTTGCGTACCAGGCCAGCCCGTGGGCGGCGAACTGGTGCTCGTCGACCAGCCGGGCGTCAACCCGGCCGTCGGCCACGGTGACCCCGCGCAGCGCGGTTCGGGTGGCGTCGAGCAAACCCTCGGCGGCGTCGAGGGCGCCGCAACAGGTGCTCAGCAGGTCGGCGAGGAGGATATCGCCGCTGGACGGTTCCGCGTTCACCCCTCTTCGGCGTCTTCGAGGGTGTGGAGGCCGGGGCGCTTGGCCTGGACCAGCACCGCCATGTTACCCGGCAGGTGCTCGTTGCGCCGCATCTTCATGTGGGCCTTGGGAATGTCATTCCAGGCGAAGACCTCGCTCATGCACGGGTCGATGCGGCGCTCGACCATCAGGTGGTTGGCCTGGGCGGCCTGCTTGAGATTGGCGAAGTGGCTGCCCTGGATGCGCTTCTGGCGCATCCACACGAAGCGCGCGTCGAAGGTCAGGTTGTAGCCCGTGGTGCCGGCGCAGAACACCACCATGCCTCCGCGCTTGACCACGAAGCAGGACACCGGGAAAGTCACCTCGCCGGGGTGCTCGAAGACGAAATCCACGTCTTTGCCCTTGCCGGTGACCGCCCAGATGGCCTTGCCGAACTCGCGCACCTTCTTGGCGTAGGCGCCGTAGCCCTCGGCGTCGTCGATGTCCGGGCACTGGCCCCAGCAATCGAAGTCAGAACGGTTGATGGCCGCCTTGGCACCGAGCGACATCACGAAATCGCGCTTCTCGTCGTCAGATATGACGGCGATGGCGTTGGCCCCGGCGGTGGCGATGAGCTGGATCGCCATAGAGCCGAGGCCGCCGGCCCCGCCCCACACCAAAACGTTATGGCCGGGCCGCAGGATATGGGGCCGGTGGCCGAACATCATGCGGTAGGCGGTGGCCAGGGTCAGCACGTAGCAGCCGCTCTCCTCCCAGGTCAGGTGGCGGGGGCGCGCCATGAGCTGGCGCGACTGCACCCGGCAGAACTGGGCGAAGGAGCCGTCCGGGGTCTCGTAGCCCCAGATGCGCTGGCTCGGCGACAGCATGGGGTCGCCGCCGTTGCACTCTTCGTCGTCGCCATCGTCCTGATTGCAGTGGACCACAACCTCGTCACCGACCTTCCAGCGGGTCACCCGCCGGCCCGCCGCCCAGACGATACCGGAAGCGTCGGACCCGGCAATATGGTACTCAGCCTTGTGGATATCGAACGGCGAGACCGGTATGCCTAGAGAGGCCCAGACGCCGTTGTAGTTGACCCCGGCTGCCATAACCATGACCAGCACCTCGTCGGAATCGATGTCTGGCGTCTCCACCACTTCGACCTGCATGGCGGTGTCGGGCTCGCCGTGGCGTTCCCGGCGGATCGCCCAGGCGTACATCTTCTCGGGCACGTGGCCGAGCGGTGGAATCTCGCCGACGTCGTACAAATCCTTGGTTTCGACACCGTCGCCGGCGTAGGCATCGGGCGCAATGGCGGCAGCCATCTCACTCATCTATTTTCGTCCCCCAGTAGAGACCCCGAAACACTTGTCCCGGCGGTCGGAAAGCTGTGCAATTGTTTGCGGGCTCGGTATGGTTTGGCAAGGTATTTTTGCAATGCAACATAAGCTATTCTTGCAGCGCACGAAAATACGGGGACGACAATGAACGACGCGACCAGAAATCGAGGCGCCAAAGCCGGCGTCCGGGAACGCGACTCCGTGGTGCGTGACCGCGACCGGCCATGGATCATGCGGACCTATTCGGGTCATTCATCGGCCACCGCGTCCAATGCGCTGTACCGCACCAACCTGGCGCACGGCCAGACCGGCCTGTCCATAGCCTTCGACCTGCCTACCCAGACCGGCTACGACCCGGACCATCCCCTGGCCCGGGGCGAGGTCGGCAAGGTCGGCGTGCCGATCAGCCACCTCGGCGACATGGAGACCCTGTTCGACGGCATCCCGCTCGAGCGCATGAACACTTCCATGACCATCAACGCCACGGCGCCTTGGCTGTTCGCCCTATACATCGCCGCCGCCGAGCGCCAGGGCGCGGTGCGGGATACGCTCACCGGCACGGTGCAGAACGACGTGCTCAAGGAGTACCTCAGCCGCGGCACCTATATCTTCCCGCCGGGGCCGTCCATGCGCCTGACCGCCGACATCGTCGCTTTCGCCGTCGACCAGGTGCCCAAGTGGAATCCCATCAACATCTGCTCCTATCACCAGCAGGAAGCCGGCGCGACCACCGCGCAG
>JAYZAP010000138.1:0-3978 GCA_036339655.1 Pseudomonadota bacterium
TTCGACCGCAGCCTTTGAATAGGGTGCACCGCGGGTGTCGCGCCATAACAGCATGTTGGCAGCCGCCTCGCCGTCCGCGCTCACCGGGATCATGGAGGAATACTGGCTGCTGCACGACACACCGACGATCTCGACGCCATCGGCGCTGGCAAGGGCAGTGCCGCAGGCGGACTTCACCGCGCCCCAAAGCTGGCGCGGCGACTGCTCGGCCACGCCACCGGGCGCAAGCATCAGTTCGATATTGGCGGTGCCGGTGCCGTGCAAGGCGCCGCCGTGATCGACCACCGCCGCCTTGACCGTACTCGACCCGGAGTCGACTGCCAGGATCGCCGGGATCATTCGAGAGGCGGTCGCTTGTCGGCCCACGGCATGATCTGCTCGAAGGCCCACGACGCCTGGAGAACCCGCAGATCGTGGAACCGGCCGCCGACGATCTGCAGGCCGATGGGCAGGCCGTCGGACGTGAAGCCGCAGGGGCAAGTGGCCGCCGGAGACCAGGTCAAGTTGAACGGATAGGAGAACCCGGCCCAGCGAATCCAGTCCCAGTCGTGCTGTTCCCAATGTTCGGGAATAATCAGATCGGCGGGGAAGGCGGCGACAGACAGGCTCGGTGTCAGCAACAGGTCGTAGTGCTCGAAGAACTTCTGGACCTTAGCGTAGAGGGCGTGACGTTCGGTTTGGGCCTGGGAGTATTCGACCCCCGAGTAGCGCATGCCCTCGCGGGCGCAAGCGACCATGCCGGCGTCCATCTTGTCTTCCCATTGGTCGAGCAGGGGCGCGAGGTTGGTGGCGGTCGATACCGACCAGATGATCCGCTCCATTTCGTGATGGTCGCCCCAGCCGGGATCGACTTCTTCGACAACGACCCCGGCGGCCTCGAACGCCTTCGCCGCGTTGGCCACGGCCTCGGCGATCTCGCTATCGACCGGCAGGTACCCGAGGTCGGAGCTGAAGGCCACCCGCAGGCCCTTGGTGCCCTCGTCGAGGCGACCGACGTAGTCGGCGGGCGGGGCTTCCAGGCTGGTCTGATCGCGGTCGTCTGGCCCCGACATGACATGCAGCATCATCGCGGCATCAGTGACCGTGCGGGTCATGGGACCAATATGCGACGAGTGGTTGTTGGTGGTGTGGCGCCCGTAAGGCACCCGACCATAGGACGGCTTGATGCCGTAGATGCCGCAGAACGCCGACGGCATGCGGATCGAGCCGGCGCCGTCGGAGCCCTGGTGGATCGGGCCGATGCCGGCGGCGGCGCAGATCGCCGCGCCGGTGCTTGAGCCGCCGGCGTTGTAGCCGTGCTTCCACGGGTTGTGCGACACCCCGGTGAGCGGGCTCTTGCCGCAGCCCATCCAACCAAATTCCGGCGTCGTGGTCTTGCCCAGGGAAATCGCCCCGGCGGCGGCCAGGCGCCCGACGAACGGTGCGTCTTCATCGGGAACGAAGTCGGCGTAGACGTGGGAGCCGTGCATGGTGCGGATACCCTTGGTCGGGGCCAGGTCTTTGATTGACGTCGGCACCCCGTGGAGCGGTCCCAGGGTGTCGCCGTCCACGACCGCCTGTTCGGCCTTGCGTGCCGCGTCCATGGCGAGCTCCGGGGTCGGCGTGCAGACCGCGTTGAGGGTCGGATTGAGGTCATCGAGGCGGGCCAGGGTGGTTTCCATCACCTCGACCGGCGACAGCGCCTTGGTGGCAATCAACTCGACCAGTTCGCTGGCCGGGGTATAGGCGAGGTCGGTCTTGTCCATGGGCTGTCTCCTATAGGTCCGGTCGGCGCGCGGGCTCGTCCATCCACGGCTGGCGCTGTTCCAGGGCCTTGGCAATTCGGAAGGCGGTGACGTCGTCGTAGGGCCGGGCGACGATTTGGATGCCGGTGGGCGAGCCGCCCGGGGTCATCCCCGACGGTACAGCCAAGGCAGGACAGCGGCCGTACATGTTGAACAGCCCGGTCATGGCCCAGTCGCTGGCCCCGACGGGCTTGCCGTTGACCCGCAGGGTGTCGTCCCACGGCTTGATGTCGGCGGCGACCTCGACGGTCGACACCGTGGGGCAGATGAAGGCGTCGAAGCGCTTGAACAGGGGGCCGAAATGGTCCCACCAGACCCGCCCGGCGACAGTCATGGACCGGTGAAACTGGGCCGCCGTCAAGTCGGCGTTGGCGCGGGCGAAATAGGGCGTGTAGTCGGTGACCTTGTCCGGGTGGTCGCGCACCGCGTTGACGAAATCATCGGCGTAGATATGGCCGCCCCAGGCGTGGCCCGCGTCGACTGCTTCGGCGGCCCAGCTCGCGTCGACTTCCGTAACCTCGGCCCCGGCCGCCGCCAGGGTATCGAGGGTTTGCCGGGTTTCCCGCTGGATGTTTTCGGCCACTTCGAAATAACCCAGGTCCATGGACCAGGCGATGCGCAAGCCTTCGATGTTCTTGAGGTCGCGGGGGATTTTCAGCTTCGGCCTCACCGTATTGTGGTCCAGCGGGTGGGGGCCGGCCATGACGTTCTGCATCAGCACGCAGTCGTCCACGGTACGGGTCATGGGGCCGATGTGGAAATAGGCGTCGTTGTTGTAGGCCGGACTGTTGGGATTGCGCCCAAAGGGCGGTTTGTAGCCGACCACGCCGCAAAGCGCCGCCGGATGGCGGATCGAGCCGCCGCTGTCCGAGCCGCTGGCCAGGGTCGCGCTGCCCGCCGCCAGGGCCGCCCCCGAGCCGCCCGACGAGGCGCCGCAGGTCAGCGCCGGGTTCCACGGGTTGCGGGTTACCCCATAGGCCTTGGAATAGCACGCCCAGTGCCAGACGAATTCCGGGCAGGTGGTGCGGGCGTGGACGATGGCGCCGGCGCGAAGCAGCCGTTCGACCGACGGGTTGGTGTGGCCGCCCACATGGTTGGCTGGCACCAGGGACCCGGCGGTGCCGAGCTTGCCCAAAATGGCGGTATCGTCCTTGACCGCCAGGGGCAGCCCCTCCAGGGCCCGCGTCCGGCCGCCGGGCTTGGCGTATTTGGCCTCGGCCTTGCGCGCCTTGTCGAGGGCCTCATCGTAATAGCGCGCGGCGAAGGCGTTGATCGTCGGCTCGACCGTCTCGGCCCGGGCGATCACCGCTTCCATGAGTTCGACCGGCGACAGGGTGCGCGCCTTGAACCGGGCGACGGCCTCGGTGGCCGGCATATAGGCGAGATCGGTCATGGTGCTCCTCCTCGGGACGAAGAGAGTTTAGAGGCCGCCGCGCCGCCTGTCGCCGGAGATTCAGGGACTGTTCGTGTCGACGGTGAATTCGGTTAATACTTTGTCGTGGTCATCGATTAGCTGATAGACCGCGCCGACCCGATAGACCGGTTCGCAATTAAAACCTTCGTCGTACTTGCGGCAGATTTCCCCGCCCTCGATCTTCCAGCTGCCTGACCACTTCCAGGTGTCGGGTCTGGCCGTTGGCCCGCCGCTGCCGACAATCTGGCCATCCGGGCTGTTGCTCTCGCGGTACACGTACCAGGTACGCTGTTCGTAGTATTTGCCGCTATGGGTCTGATCGCTGAACAACGCTTCGAGCTCTTGCGCCGTGACCATGACGGCGTTGTCCGCCAGGTCGTCCAGCCTCGGGTCGCCGAAAAGCACGATCCACAACGGCGTTCCCGCAAGCATCAGATAAAGGACGGCGAGCCCGACGGCGGGAACCCCGACCGTGGCGGCCATGGCCCACTGCCGGCGGAGCGCCACTTTGACGGTGGCGACCACAAGGGCGAGGATCGCCGCGCCGATGAATAGGATAACGGCAACGCCGTACCACATGTTTTCTCTCCTCCTCTGGATCGGGTGAGTTTAGATGTCCTTGCGCCGTCTGTCGCCGTGATAGAATGGGTGCCGGCAATTTTCGAGGATCATCACCATGACAAAGGCCATCTTCACCGCCGGGCTCGCCACCGAGACCAATACGTTCTCGCCGATTCCCACGGGCATGGGGCTCTATGAGGCGACCTTTCTGGTGCGCCC
>JAYZAP010000139.1:0-4658 GCA_036339655.1 Pseudomonadota bacterium
CTTAGGGACGCCCAGGGACAACATGCAGACCACGCCGTTCTGGTGGGAAGAGGCGCCCCGGCAGCAGATACCCGAAGAAGCGTTGCCGTCGTCGGTGGACGTGGCCATCGTCGGGTCGGGCTATACCGGCATTTCGGCCGCCCTGACCCTGTCGCGGGCCGGGCGCAGCGTGCTGGTCCTGGAGTCAGGCGACATCGGCCATGGCGCCAGCACCCGCAACGGCGGCCAAGTCGGGGCCGACTACAAAACCGTGCTCGACCGCTTCAAGGTCAATCAGGATAGTGGCAAACAACAAGCCGCTCACGCTCAGCGCTGGGCCTGTTTCGACTACCTGACCCATCTCATCGAGGCCGAGGGCATCGATTGCCAGTTCGAGCGGGTCGGCCGTTTCGTCGGCGCCTACAAACCGGCGCACTACGACTCCCTGGCCCGCGACCTGGACGCCGCCAAAGCCAGCTTGGGCGTTGAGGGCCATGCGGTGAGCCGGGGCGAGGTCCACCATGAGCTCGGCACGGAACGCTACTTCGGCGGCATCGTCCTGCCGCGCGACGCCTCGCTTCATCCCGGCCTGCTCCATCAAGGCATGCTGGAACGGGCCCTGGAAGGCGACACCCGCCTGGCGCCTCGAACCACCGTGCGCGGCGTCGAGATTTCCGGGTCCGGCTTCACCGTTTCGACCAACCGTGGCTCGGTCGCGGCGCGCCAGGTGCTGATTGCCACCAACGGCTATACCGGCGCGGCGACCCCCGGTCTGCGCCGC
The DNA here is from genome assembly GCA_036339655.1 of Pseudomonadota bacterium. Lineage (GTDB taxonomy): Bacteria > Pseudomonadota > Alphaproteobacteria > JAAXGF01 > JAAXGF01 > JAYZAP01. The sequence goes on from JAYZAP010000139.1 coordinate 761, forward strand.
GGCGTCATTCCGGTGGGCAGCTACATGATTGCCACCGACGAGGTCGACCCGGCGGCGATGGCGCGGATTATGCCCAAGGGTCGGGTCAACAGCGACAGCCGCAAAGTGGTGTTCTACTACCGCCCCAGTCATGACCGCCGCCGGGTGCTGATCGGCGGCCGGGTGGCCTCCGGTGATGTCAACGAGCGGCTCAGTGCCCGGCGGCTCCACGCGGTACTGGCGGACATTTTCCCCGACCTGGCCGATGTCGGCGTCAGTCACGCCTGGATGGGCTTCGTCGCCTACACCTTCGACCACAAGGCCCACCTCGGGGTCCACGACGGCCTCCACTATGCCATGGGCTACTGCGGCGGCGGTGTCCACCAGGCGACCTATTTCGGCCACTGCGCCGCCCAGAAAATCCTCGGCGTCCCGGATGGCGAAACAGGCATTGCCGAGTCCGCTCTCCCAACCCGCCCCTACTACTGGGGCACCCCGTGGTTTGTCCCCCTGGCCGTCATACGCTACAAAATCACCGACCGCTGGGGCATTTAATTATTATGGGGACAGGATACTTATCTAATTAAATATACTGTCCTCATAATTTCCTATGGCGGCAAGGCTGGCTTCGAGCAGCGGGTGAGGGTGGGGAAAGGGCTGGGTGGTCTCGTAAGCGCGGGCGGCGCGGAGTATCAGGGCCTCGGCGAAGCGCGGGCCGGTGATTTGCAGGCCCACGGGCAGGCCGGCCCTGGTGACGCCGCAGGGGATGGAGGCGGACGGCTGGCCGGTCAGGTTGAACGGCACCGTATAGGGCACCGCGTGGCGCCAGCGGTCGTAGCCCTCGGTGTGGTAGATGGTGTCGGCGGCCGGCGCCGCGGCCGGTGTCGTCGGAGTCAGCAGCAGATCGAAAGTCTCATGGAACCGGCTCATGGTGACGCCGAGTTCGGCCCGGGCGGTCATTCCCGCGTAGTAGTCGCCAAGGGTGGTGGCCTCGCCTTCCTCGGCCAGCACCCGCAGGCCGGGGTCGATGAGGTGGCGCTTGTCAGTTGGCACGCTGCTCACCCGGTGGGTGAAGCCGGCCTTCCAGGAGGTCTCGAAGATCGGGCGCAGGGGGTCGAACACCGGTCCGGGCTGTTCCACCGTGGCGCCGAGGTCGGTGAAGGCTTGCGCCGCAGCGGCGACCAGGGCCTCGACCTCGGCTTTCGGCTCGGCGCCGCCCAGGTCCGGGCAATAAGCCAGGCGCAACCCCGCCACGCCGCCGTCGAGGCCATTACGCCAGTCCACATCGCGGTATTCGGCGGCGTACCAGTCGCGCACATCGGGCCGGGCCAGCTCGTTTAGCATGAGCGCCGCGTCACCGACGGTGCGTGCCAGGGGGCCGCTCGACGTTAGGGTGGCGTAGGGACTGGTATTGGGCGCGTCGGACACCCGGCCGAAGGTTGGCTTGATGCCGAACAGCCCGGAGAAGCTGGCCGGTATTCGGATCGAGCCGCCGCCGTCGGTGCCGTGGGCGATGGCGCCGATGCCCGCCGCCAGGGCTGCCGCCGCGCCGCCCGACGAGCCGCCCGGCGAATGGGTCGGGTTCCACGGGTTGCGGGTGATGCCTTTGGGCCCCGAATCGGTGATGCCCTTCCAGCCGAACTCCGGTGTCGTGGTCTTGCCCAGCAGCACCGCGCCGGCCTCGCGCAACCGCGCCGTGGCCGGGGCGTCCTGGTCCCAGGCCTGGTCCGGATCGGTGGTCAGGGAACCGCCCAGGGTCGGCCAGCCCTTGGCCGGGGTCAGGTCCTTGATAGTGGTCGGCACGCCGTCGAGCGCACCCCGGGGCTCGCCCTTGGCCCAGCGTGCCTCAGACGCGGTTGCCGCCGCCCTGGCGCTGTCCGGGTCGAGATGCTGAAAGGCGTTGAGGGTCGGCTCGAACCGTTCGATGCGGGCCAGGGCCTGGTCAGTAGCTTCCACCGGCGAAAGCGACTTCGCCCGAAAGCGCGCCACCATTTCGCTGGCGGTCATGAAGGCAAGATCGTTGTTCACGGCAGCGCTCCCCGGTTGTCTCCCAGGTTTGGTTTAGCCGATTGACCACGTCCAGCCAAACTTCCCGTGGACTGGAGCGGCGCAATTGCCTATATGGCGACGCCAGGAATGAACACCAACATTTCATCGACGACCAACTGGCGGCCTTCGCGCGAGACGGCTTTGTGGTGGTGCGTGGACTGAACGATTCCGCCGCCATGGCCGAGGTCACTGCCTGGATCGACGATATGCAGGGGTGGCCCGAGAACGCCTGAGCTACCCCCCGGACATCGAACGGGAGCCGGGCAGGGAGTACGTCTTCAGGGTCTAGTCGCGCCGGTACTTGACCGCACCGCCGACCATGGTGAGGTCGGTCTGGGTTTCCAGAATATCGTCTTCCGGCACCGAGAACACATCGCGGTCAAGCACGGCGATGTCGGCCAGCTTGCCGACCCCGAGCGAACCCTTGATATGTTCCTCGCCGCCGGCGTGGGCGCCCAGGGTGGTGTAGGCGTGCAACGCTTCGGTCACGGTGACCGCCTGGCCGGGGCCGATGGGGAGGCCGGTGTCGGTCTTGCGGGTGACCATGGACCAAAGGGCGCGCCACGGGTTGGGGCTGCACACCGGGGCGTCCGAATGGCCCGGCGCCGCCACCCCGGCGTCAATCAGGGCGCGGTGGGGCCACATGTCTTCCATGGCCTCTTCGCCCCGGTTGTTGATATAGGCGTCGCCCAGGTCGTGCATGAAGCCGGTGGCCGAGGAGTCGATGACGTTGGCGAGTTTGAGCCGTTGGAGGATATCCGGGGTGACATGGCAGCAGTGCTCGATGCGGATACGGTGGTCCTCCACCGGGTGGGCATCGAGGCAGGCCTCCACAGTGTCCATGGCGAAGTCGATGCCGCGGTCGCCGACCCCCTCGATCTGAATGCGCAGGCCGGCCTTGTGGGCGGCCATGGCGCGCCGGGTGAGGTCGTCGGTGTCATAGAGCAGCATGCCGGTATTGGGCACCGGCTCGCCGGGGATAGGGGTGCCCACATAAGGGTCATAATAGGCTGCGGTGCGGCCACTGGTCGAGCAGTCCGGGCACCACTCGACACCGACCAGGCGAACCCAGTCGTCGCCGAAGCCGGTGCGAATGCCGGCGCCGACGTAGGACTCGATCATGCCGTCCTCGAAGCCGTTGGCGATTATCCCAACCCGCAGGTTGAGCCGCCCGGTGTGCTTCATGATCTGGAACGCCTGGACCGCCTTGGAGCAGGTCAGGGAGTTGTGCAGGGAGGTGACGCCGTGGCTCAGGTAGGTGTCGAACAGAGGCTCCAGGCCCTGGACGTAGTCGGCTACACGGTTGTCTTCGCCGACCAGGCCGCGAAACCGGTGGGACGCGGTCTCGCGCACCAGGCCGGTAAGCTCGCCGGTCTCCGGATGTTTGTCGATCTTGCCGAACGGCGGGTCGGGGGTATCGCGGTCAAAGCCGACCTCGGCAAAGGCCCGCGCGTTGGCGTAGCCCACATGGCCGTCGGTGCGCTGAATGAACACCGCGCGGCCGTTGCTCACGGCGTCGAGCTGCTGAATGGTCGGCACCGCGCCCAATTTGTTGTCGTCGTAGCGGTAGCCGACGAACCACTCATTCTGGGGCAGCGTGGCCGTCACCTTGTCGATATAGGCGAGAACATCGTCGAAGGCCTGGAACTCGGGCCAACTCAAGGCGTGCTGCTTGATCAGCATGACCGCGTGGGCGTCCGGGTGGCAGTGGGAATCGATAATGCCGGGTATCGCCGTGCGGCCGTCGAGCTCGATGACCTCGGTGCCCTGGCCGGCCAGGGCATCGATTTCGTCGTTGCCGCCCAGGGCGACGATGTGCTCGCCCTTGACCGCCAGGGCCTGAACGAAGCGGCCGGCGCTATCGAGGGTG
>JAYZAP010000140.1:0-6821 GCA_036339655.1 Pseudomonadota bacterium
AAGGCGATTCGGGTGGGGGTATTAAAATTGAAATTTTGTGGCATTGCTGGCCTTTTCGATCGGGATTCACCGGCGCATAGAGGAAGTTTTGAGCGGCCAAAGTCAAGGAATGATGCGGCTTTCGGTGGGACGTCGGGGGCATTGCGACCTTGCCCCTTTTATTGCGCGCCCCAAATCCGATATTATAGCCAGCGAAACGACCGACCATGCGCGGGTATTGAGGAACCATGAGCGACGAAAGATACGGCGGTAACGGTCCGGCCACCTCGGTGGCCACCAAGACCAAACCCAAGGTCAAGAAGCCGGCCCTTTACAAGGTGCTGCTGCTGAACGACGACTACACGCCCATGGAGTTCGTCATCATGCTGCTTGAAAGCGTCTTCCGAAAAAGCCAGGAGGAAGCGACCCGCATCATGCTCCATGTTCACCAGCGCGGCGTCGGTATCTGCGGCGTCTTCACCTACGACGTGGCCGAGACCAAGGTCAACCAGGTGATGGACTTGGCCCAGCGTCATGAGCATCCGCTGCAAGCGACCATGGAACGCGAGTAAGGCGTCCCGGATTTAAATGCTTTCCCCGACCCTTGAGCAGACCCTGCACCACGCCCTGGCGCTGGCCAACAACCGTCACCACGAGTACGCGACGCTTGAGCATTTGTTGCTGTCGCTGACCGAGGACCAGGATGCGGTGGCGGTGATGCGCGCCTGCCAGGTCGACATCGACCCGTTGCGGGAACTCATCGAGGACTATCTCGACAACGAACTCCAGGGCCTGGTGATTGACGAACTGGTCGACGCCAAGCCGACTGCCGGATTTCAGCGGGTGCTTCAGCGCTCGGCGGTCCATGTTCAGTCGTCGGGGCGCAGCGAAGTCACTGGGGCCAACGTGCTGGTGGCGATTTTCTCCGAGCGCGAATCGCATGCCATCTACTTCCTGCAGCAGCAGGAGATGTCGCGGCTCGACGCGGTCAGCTACATCTCTCACGGGGTCTCCAAGCGGCCCGGCGACGATGAAAGCACCACACCGCACGGCGCCGACGAGGAGTTGGACGGCGAGCCGACCAATCAGACCGGCGCCGAAGCGCTTGAGGCCTATTGCGTCAACCTCAATCAAAAGGCCGCCGACGGCGCCATCGACCCCCTGGTGGGCCGTTTCGGCGAGGTCAACCGGACCATTCAGGTGCTGTGCCGCCGGACCAAGAACAACCCGCTCTACGTGGGTGACGCGGGGGTCGGCAAGACCGCCATCGCCGAGGGCCTGGCCCGGCGCATCGTTCACGGCGAGGTGCCCGAGGTGCTGAGCAACGCGACAATCTACGCCCTCGACATGGGATCGCTGCTGGCCGGCACCCGCTACCGTGGCGACTTCGAGGAACGTATCAAGGCGGTGATGACGGCGCTTGAGGAGGAAGACGGCGCCATCCTGTTCATCGACGAAATTCACACGATTATCGGCGCCGGCGCCACCAGCGGCGGCTCGCTCGACGCCTCGAATCTGCTCAAGCCGGCCCTCGCCAGCGGCGGCCTGCGCTGCATCGGATCGACCACCTATAAGGAATACCGCGGCCACTTCGAGAAGGACCGCGCCCTGGTACGGCGTTTCCAGAAGATTGACGTCAATGAGCCCAGCATCGAGGATGCGGTGAAAATCCTCAAGGGCCTCAAACCCTATTACGAGGAACATCACAAGGTGCGCTATACCGCCGGCGCGCTGCGCACCGCGGTCGAGCTGTCGGCGCGCTACATCAGCGACCGGCGGCTGCCGGACAAGGCCATCGACGTCATCGATGAGGCCGGCGCCTCGCAGATGCTGTTGCCCGAGCACCGGCGCCACAAGACCATCGGCGTGCGCGATGTGGAATCAATCGTCGCCATGATTGCCCGCATTCCGCCCAAGCGGGTGACCAGCAACGACAAGGATTCGCTCAAGAGCCTGGCCGATGACCTCAAGGCCGTGGTGTTCGGCCAGGACACCGCTATCGAGGCCCTGGCGTCGGCCATCAAGCTCAGCCGCGCCGGCCTGCGCGAGCCCGAGAAGCCCATCGGCAACTACTTGTTCTCCGGCCCCACCGGGGTCGGCAAGACCGAGGTGGCGCGCCAACTCGCCAGCATCATGGGGGTCGAGTTAATTCGCTTCGACATGTCCGAATACATGGAACGCCACACAATCTCGCGGCTGATCGGCGCGCCGCCGGGCTATGTCGGTTTCGACCAGGGCGGCTTGTTGACCGACGCGGTCGACCAGCATCCCCACGCGGTGCTGCTGCTCGACGAAATCGAGAAGGCCCATCCGGACCTATTCAACGTGCTGCTGCAGATCATGGATTACGGCAAGCTTACCGACCACAACGGCAAGTCCATCGACTTCCGCAACGTGGTGCTGATCATGACGACCAACGCCGGCGCCGCCGACATGGCCAAACCGGCCATGGGCTTCGGCCGCGACGAGCGCGAGGGCGAGGACGGCGAGGCCATCAAGCGCATGTTCATGCCCGAGTTTCGCAACCGCCTGGATGCCACAATCGGCTTCGCCGGCCTGTCGCCGGGAATCGTCGGCCGGGTGGTCGACAAGTTCATCGGCGAACTGGAAGGCCAGCTCGCCGATCAGGGCGTTACCATCAACTTGAGCGACGAGGCCCGCGAGCGCCTCGCCGTCAAGGGCTATGACAGCCAGAATGGGGCCCGGCCCCTGGCCCGGGTGATCCAGGAGGACGTCAAGAAGCCACTGGCGGACGAGTTGCTGTTCGGCCGCCTGGCCAAGGGTGGCCGGGTCACCGTCGGAATCAGCGACGGCGCCTTCACCTTCACCTTCGCCGACCGCCCGCCGCCCAAGAAGAAACGAAAGACCGACGAGCCCAACGAGCTGGAGCCTATGAAATAACGTTCCAGAGGCCCGTGCTTACCGCCCGTAATCTCGCCGTCAACGGCCTCGCTCCTTTTAATATCGATATCGACGCCGGCAAATGCGTGGCGCTTAGTGGCGCTTCGGGTTCAGGCAAGACCCTGATGCTTCGCGCACTGGCTGATCTCGACCCCAATGACGGCGAGGTAGCCCTCGACGGTGAGGACCGGTCTGCGCCTCATTTTCCCGAGACGGCTCAGTCGCGCCGTGGCTCGATGCCCTCGGCTTGGCGCCGGCGCTGTTGACCCAGACCGTGGCGATGGCCTCGACCGGCGAGTGCCAGCGCCTGGCCCTGATCCGCACCCTGTTGCTTGAGCCTCGGGTGTTGCTGCTCGACGAGCCCACGTCCGGCCTCGACGAGGACGCCGCGGCGCGGGTCAAGGCGGTGCTCTGCGAAAGCCTGGCGGCCAGCGTCGCCGTTCGGCCGGTCACCCCGCGACGAGCGCCTGGCCGAGCGTATGGGGCATCGCCGCCCTTGCTGGTGGTGCTCAATGCCGGCTTGTCGCTACGCCTTGGCCTCGCATTGGAGCGGCCGTTGCTGGTCGTCGCCACCCGCACGGCGGTGCAGCTCCTTCTCGTGGGTTTCGTCATCAAGGCGTTGTTCACCCAGAAATCGCCCCTGTGAATCGGGCTCATGGCCCTGGTCATGGTGCTGGCCACTGGCTACGAGGTCCACGCCCGCCAGACGCGGCGCTTCACCGGCATCTGGGTCTACGGCCTGGGCACCCTGAGCGTGACCGCTGACCCTGCTCGCCCTTACTGTGGTGGTCCAGCCCAAGCTCTGGTATCAGTCGCGCTATGCGGTGCCGCTGCTCGGCATGGTGCTGGGCAACGCCATCACCACGGTCAGTTTGGCGCTTGACACCCTGGCCACCGCCGCGACCCGCGAGCGAGCCGCCATTGAGGCCCGCCTGACCCTCGGCGCCGACCGGGCCACGGCCATGCGCGCGGTGGCCCACCAGGCGCTGCACACCGGCCTGATACCGATCATCAACGCCATGTCAGCGGCCGGCATAATCGCATTGCCAGGCATGATGACCGGCCAAATCCTCGCTGGCGCCGACCCGGTGGAGGCGGTCAAGTACCAGATCCTGATCATATTCCTGATCGCTGGCGGCATCGGCGTCGGCATCTTCCTCGCCGTCACCATCAGCACTCGCCGACTTAGCGACACCCGCCGCGGGCTAGGGCTGGACCGCCTGGTGACGGTGGATTAGAGGAAATTCACCACCAAGACACAAAGACACCAAGGAAGAGAAGTTTTCTTGGCGCGAAGCGCCTTAAAGTTTTTTCCTACTTCCTTTGTGCCTTGTTGGTGAAAAACCTTGTCCCTAATTACACTTACGGAACGGCGCATAGCCGGCCAGGGCTTCGATTTCCTGGTCGACCGCCGGGCGTTCGTGGTCGAGGTAGTCGGCGACGGCGTTGCGCAGGCCTTCGTGGCGGATCCAGTGGGCGCTGTAGGTGTGCACCGGCATGTAGCCCCGGGCTATTTTGTGGTGGCCCTGGGCGCCGGCCTCGACCCGGGCCAGGCGGTGCTCGATGGTGAAGTCGATAGCCCGGTAATAGCACAGCTCGAAATGGAGGAACGGAAAGTAGCCCAGCGCGCCCCAGTTGCGGCCATAGAGGGCATCGCTGCCGAGCAGGTTGTAGGCTCCGGCGACCACCCGGCCATCAAAGCTGGCGAGCATCAGCACCACCTTCTCCGCCATGGTTTCGCCAAGCCGGTCGAAGAAGTCGCGGGTCAGGTAGGGGTAGCCCGATTTGCGGTCAGCGGTAGCGATGTAACACGCGAAAAAAGAATCCCAAGCAGTTGTTTTTAACTCATTTCCCGTGAGTGTTTTTATAGTCAAACCAGAGTCCAAGGCCGCTCGCCGCTCGCGTTTCACCGCCTTGCGCTTGCGCGACGCCAGGCTCGCCAGGAAGCCGTCGAAATTCTCGTAGTCGTGGTTGAACCAGTGAAATTGCCGGTCGCTGCGGCGCAGGAACCCGACATCGCCGAGGTCGCGCCATTCATCCTCGGGCGGGAAGTTGACGTGGAGTGACGACACCTCGGCCCGCTCGGTCAACTCGATCCCAGCGGCGATGAGCGCGCGGCGGGCCTCGGCGGCCTGGGGACCGGGACGGGTCATGAGCCGCGGCCCGGTAACCGGCGAGAACGGCGCCGCCGAAAGGAACTTGGGATAGTACGCCCCGCCGGCGCGCGCGAAGGCGTCAGCCCAGCCATGGTCGAAGATGTACTCGCCCTGGGAATGGGACTTGAGATAAAGCGGCATGACCCCGACCACCCGCCCGGCCACGTCCTCGACGACAATATGATGGGGCATCCACCCCGTCTCGGCCGTGGCCGACCCGGAATCCTCCACCGCCGCCAAAAACGCATGGCAAACGAACGGATTCATGGCCCCGGCACAGGCATCCCAATCCACCGCCCGAACGTCGCCGATGCCGCTTAAAATCCGGGCCGTAAACAGCCCTCTGTCGCTATCACCCATGGTTTGAGTGTGGGATGGAATGGGGCGGAAGGCAATGGCGCCTAGGACGCGAGCCGGAGTGTCGTGTCGTGACCCTCAGCATCGCGGCTGAAGCTCATCGCGATGGCCTCCCCAGGTCGGTGGAGGTGGAGGGCGCTGGTGATGTCGCTGGCGCGGTGAATGGGGCGGCTGGCGATGGTGGTGATGATGTCGCCGGGGGCGAGGCCGGTGGTTTCGGCTGCGTCGGTGGCGCGGGTTATGCGGGCGCCGGCGAGGGCGGCACGCTCATGGTCGTCGAGGTCCTCGGCCCTGAGGCCTGACTTGCCGCGGATGACCCTGCCGTGGGCGGCGAGGTCTTCCGTCACGCGCATGACCAGGGCGTGGGAGGCGGCAATGTTGATGCCGATGTTGGCGTCGCTGTCCTTGGTGAAGATGGCCGAGACCAGGCCGACCATGCGGCCGTCGCCGTCGAGCAGGGTGCCGCCAGAACCGCCGGGGTTGACGGCCGCGTCGGTCTGGATGAAGTCTTCCATGGGGTTGAAGCCGGTGCCGGTGCGGTGCAGCGCCGAGACCACGCCGCAGCTCGACGATAGGCCGAGGCCGAAGGGGTTGCCCAGGGCGCAGACCTTGTCGCCCAGGGCCGGCTCGGGGCCGGGATGAGCAGGGGGGAGGTCCACGTCGATCTTCAGCAGGGCGATGTCGGTCAGCGGGTCGCGGCCGATGATCTTGGCGGCCAGGATGCGGCCGCCGTGGAGTCGCACGTTGACGGCGGTGGCGCGGCCCAGCACATGGACGTTGGTGGCGATATAGCCGCAGGCCAGAACCACGGTGTCGCTGCCCACGGGCCGCTCGGGCAGGGCTTCATCGCTCGGCCATTCCGGCAGAACGCTGACCACCGACTCCACGACCTCGGCCGAAAAGGCGAGGGCCGGGCCGACGGTGAGGAGCAGGACAGCGAGTATGGCGCAACCGGTTCTCATGGCTCGCTAGTGTATAGGGAGAGGTGAAGCAAAAGTAATTTTGGACCACCAGGGCACCAAGAGATAAGTAAAGAATCCTTAGGGCACTTCGCGCCAAGAAATCTTTTCTCTTGGTGTCTTTGTGTCTTGGTGGTGAATCAGCTTCTCTCTAAGCCAGCGACCCGAACGCCGAGATGTCTCGGATGTCGGTTTTGAGGTGGATCAGGGCCGGGCCGTCGTGGGCCAGGACTTCATCGAAGGCGGGGGGGAACTGGTCGGTGTGCTCGACGGTCCAGGCGGCGACGTTGTAGGACCGGGCCAGGGCCGCGAAGTCGGGGCTGGTGAGGTGAACGCCGTGGTAGTTGCCAGCGCCGTGGGCCTGGTGCTGATGCATGAGGATGGTGCCGTAGGCGCCGTTGTCGCCGACGATGACCTTGATCGGCAGGTCGTGCTGGGCGGCGGTGAGCATTTCCTGGCCGGTCATCAT
>JAYZAP010000141.1:0-2179 GCA_036339655.1 Pseudomonadota bacterium
TCCTGAAAAATCCTGATGCTGTCGGCGTAGAGCCTGGTGATGCCCAGATAGTGGCCGAAATAGGTGACGTTGCCGGCGGCATGCCAGGTCGAGCCGGCGGTAAGGTCGAGACGTTCGACCAGGGTGACGTCGGTCCAGCCAGCCTTGGTCAGTCCGTAGAGTACGCCGCAGCCGACGGCGCCGCCGCCGATGACGATGGCCTGGGCGTGGTCCGCCACGGTCTAGCCTGCCACTTTCCAGCGCCCTGTACCGGCCGCCATGTGGTCGCTATGGAGGCGGATCGGGAACTGCTCGCGGATGCGCCGGTCCAAATCGGACGCGATGTGGTCCGGATAATGCTCGGCGAGAATGATGGTGACCCGGTCCCGCGCCCGGTCCCAGATGTCGGTGCTGCCGCTCTCCCGCCATTCGTCTGGCGTGGCACGGTCGGCCAGGCGGGGGTAGACGTACTCGCTTTCCATCAGCTCTAGGGTCTGGGCGGCGCCGAGGAAATGGCCGGGGCCGCGCGCCACCTGCTCGATGACCTCGACCGACAGGGTGTCGTCGGTGACCTCGATGCCGCGCATGGCGCGCCGGATATTGGATATCATCTCGTCGTCCACCGCCATGGCCTCGAACGAGCAGCCCAGCAGGCCGGCCAGCATGCCGGCGGATTCATAGACGAAATTGGCGCCGGCGAAGCCCGCCAGCAGGTCGGTGATGGCCTTCTCGTAGCCGGCCTGGTTGTCGGGCAGCTTGGAATCCGACATGCCGGCGAGGACGCCGCTGGGGATGCCGTAGAAGTTCGACATCTGGGCCGAGGCGGCGGTGAGCACCGCCTGTTCGCCGCCGCCGCCGGAGAACGCGCCGCTGCGCAAATCCGAAACGAAGGTGGCGTTGCCGATGATGACGGGATGGCCCGGTTGCACCAAATTGATGGCGACCAGGGCGGCCAGAGCCTCGGCCACCGACAGCACCATGGTGCCGGCCAACGCCGCCGGCGCGGTGGCCCCGGACTGGGGCCCGTTGAGACTGAGGATCGGCATGCCGTGGCGCGCCGCCGCCGTCGCCACATTGCTGCTGTCCTCGGCGAAGGTCAGGGGCGAGACGATGGTGGTGGCGTGGGCGGTGTGGAACGGCCGCTTTTGAAACCGTCCCTCGCCGCCGAGCATGACGTCGAACATGGCGACCAGTTTCTCCACATGCTCGCCCAGGGTCAGGCTGGTGCCGATGTGCTTCGAGGTGCCGGCGGCGCAGGCATAGGCGGTGTTGATGTCGAGCTCGTACCAGTCGCTGATTTCGGTGGCCACCACGGTGCGGGTGAACCATTGGATGTTGGCCAGGGTGTCGCACAACCGGGCCAGATCGTAGAGGTCGACCACGGTGGCGTCGCGATACTGCCGGGTCTCGTGGTCGAGCATCTTGACCGCCGCGCCGCCGGTGCAGAAATGCACGTGCTCGGGCCTGATTTCCAAGTCGTGGCGCGGGTCCTGGCCGTGCATGACGAAGGATCGGGCCGCCCCGGCGAGGACGTCCTCGACCAGGCCCGGAGGAAACAGCAGGCGGCCGTCGCCGTCGAGGGTGCAGCCGTTTTCCAGGGCCAAATCCCGCACCGTCGGGGTCGGGCCGGCCATGCCGGTGCGGGCCAGCACGTCGAGGGCGGCGCGGTGGATGCGCGTGACCTCGGCGTCGCTGAGCGGCCGGTATTGGCCGCCCGGATTGCCTTCCGCCGGCGCCGGGGTGTCGCCAATCTGATTGGCCCGGCGTTTCGGGCGTTTGGTCACGCGGCCGGACTCGCATGATCGCCCCAGCGGTTCCAGTGAATATAGTCGCCGGCGGCGGGCCGGGTGGCCGGCCTGAAATCATCGCCGGTGTAATAGGCCACGGGCAACAGCACGGTCTGGGACACATTGTCCGGGATGCCCAGGGCCTGGGCGACCGCGGTCTCTTCGTAGATATGCAATGTGGTCCAGCACGAGCCCAGGCCACGGGCGCGCAGTGCCAGCATGAACGACCAGGCCATGGGCAGGGCGCCGCCGAATTTACCGGCCATGGCGGCCACGGGTTGGTCCTCGAGGCGTCCCTCCATGGCGACGATGACAAGATCGCGCATGTCATGGACACTGTAGGCCTCCCAACTGTAAAGCCCGACGCACTTGCGCATTACCGAGGCGCCCTCCCCGACCCCGCCCTGCCCGCC
>JAYZAP010000142.1:0-6003 GCA_036339655.1 Pseudomonadota bacterium
CCCTCGCAGACCCCGTCATGGATGACCACCCGCTGGTCCGGGTCCGGCGCCGTGCCGCGCTTGCGCCGGCGGCGCAGCTCGGTGGCGCAGACCTGGTCGTAAATCAGCGCGGTGACGCCGGGCAGCTCGCGCAGCTCGCGCTGGACCTGGTCGAGGTCGTCGCGGTGATGGATGGTAACCCCGGCGGCGAAGCCGTCGTTGGACGAGTAATTGCTGGGCTCGTCGGCGACCACGGCGATACGCCGGATGCCCTCGCCGTAAAGCTGGTGGGTGATTTGCGGCACGCTCAGGGGGCCGTCCATGGGCTGGCCGCCGGTCATGGCCACGGCGTCGTTGTAGAGCAGCTTGTAGGTGATGTTGACCCCCGACGACACCGCCGCCCGGATGGCCAGCAGGCCGGAATGGTAATAGGTGCCGTCGCCGATGTTTTGGAACACGTGGGCCGTGTCGGTAAACGGCGACTGGCCAATCCAGGTGGCGCCCTCAGCGCCCATCTGAGTGAAGGTCTCGGTGTCGCGGTCCATCCACAGGGCCATGTAGTGACAGCCGATGCCGGCCAGGGCGCGGCTGCCGTCGGGCACTTTTGTCGAGGTGTTGTGGGGGCAGCCGGAACAGAAATAGGGCACCCGCTCCAGCGGTGCCTGCCAGTCCGCCAGGGCCGCTTCCTTGCGTTCCAGGAAGGCGAGGCGGTCGTCGATAATTTGGCTGCTGTGCATGGGCGCCAATCGCTTGGCGATGACCCGGGCGATGCGCGCCGGGGTCAGCTCGTCGATGGACGGCAGCACCCAGTCGCCGGCCTCGTCGAACTTGCCGACCACCCGGGGCCGGCGGCTCGCGTCGCAATGATAAAGCTGCTCCTTGAGTTGGTTCTCGATGAGCGCACGCTTTTCCTCGACCACGAGGATTTCCTCGAGGCCTTCGGCGAAGCGCCGGATGCCGTCGCGCTCCAGGGGCCAGACGATGGCCACCTTGTAGACCGCCAGGCCGATATCCCTGGCTGCCGCCTCGTCGATGCCCAGGTCGTCGAGGGCCTGGCGCACGTCAAGATACGACTTGCCGGCGGTGACGATGCCGAAGCGCGGCTTGTCGCTACCGAACACCACGCCGTCTAGCTTGTTGGCACGGGCATAGGCCAATGCCGCGTAGACCTTGAACTCGTGGAGCCGGCGTTCCTGCTCCAGGGGCTCGTCAGGCCAGCGGATGTTGAGGCCGCCGGCCGGCATGTCGAAGTCGTCCGGCGTGACGATGGCGACCCGCCCCGGATCGACCGACACCGAGGCCGAGGTATCCACGGTCTCGGCCACGGTCTTGAACCCAACCCACAAGCCCGAGTAGCGCGACAGCGCCCAGCCATGGAGGCCGAAGTCGAGGAACTCCTGCACGCCGGCCGGGCTGAGCACCGGCATGGAGGCGTCCATGAAGGCGTATTCACTCTGGTGCGGCAGGGTCGAGGACTTGCAGGTGTGGTCGTCGCCGGCCAGGGCCAGCACCCCGCCGTTCGCGGACGAGCCGGCGTTGTTGCCGTGCTTGAAGGCGTCACCCGAGCGGTCGACCCCGGGCCCCTTGCCGTACCACATGGCAAACACGCCGTCGTAATTGGTGTCGGGATAAAGCCCGACCTGCTGGCTGACCCACAATGCTGTCGCCGCCAAATCCTCGTTGACGCCGGGCTGAAAATGTATGTGGTTCTTCTCGACAAACGGCCCGGCCCGCCACAGCTCCCGGTCGAGCCCACCCAACGGCGAGCCGCGATAGCCGGAAATGAAACACGCGGTATTGAGCCCGGCCAAAGCATCCCGCTGGCGCTGCATGATGGGCAACCGCACCAGCGCCTGAGTGCCGGTCAAATAGACTTGGCCGCTCTCCAACTCGTACTTGTCATTAAGACTGACGGCCGCAAGCGCCATCAACTTTTCTCCTCAGTCACCCGGCGGCGGCGCGCCTGTGGCGAGCCACGCCGCATACCCAAGGATATAGCGCATCCAGAGAGCGAAAGCATCCGGCGGGTGGGGCGGGCCGGCTCCGATTTCAGAACGACGGAGAAAAGTACCCTCAATCGCGGTATGTTACCCTTTCATTTTGAGGAATCGTCTCGTGTTTGCTTCCAAACTCACGAAAATGGGTGCGATTACGCTGCCCAAGGCAGTTAGCCTTGCCATGGGGATTGAGCCGGGCTCTAAGGTGTTGGTCCACGTGTGCAAGAATGGCACGGCGGTGATTTATCCCCAGCGGCACGGCGCCGATCACTTGCTGGCGATGTTCGACTACTATGGGCCCGCTCTATCCCAGACCGACATCGACGAGGTCGTTGCTCGGGCGTAGCAGCGAACCTACATCCCACCCCCTCAATACAGCCCCTCAAGCACCTCGCCATAGCGCGCGATGATGGCGTGGCGGCGGGTTTTCATGGTTGGGGTCATTTCGCCGTTGTCGATGGTGAAGGGCTCGGCGGCGAGGGCGAAGCGTTTGACGTTTTCCATGGTTGCCAGGCCGGCCGAAGCGCGGGCGACCGCTTGGGCGATGGTTTTGGTGAGGGCTTCGGGGTCGTTGGCGTGGGCCTTGGTGGTCTCGTCGTCGGGGACGATAAGGGCGACCAGATAGGGGCGGCGGTCGCCGTAGACGATGGTCTGGGCGATTTCCGGCTCGAGCATGAGAACCCCCTCGACCCGCTGGGGCGACAGGTTGTCGCCGCCGGAGTTGACGATGATGTCCTTCTTGCGGTCGGTGATGCGGATGCGCCCGCGGTCATCGATCTCGCCGATGTCGCCGGTATGGAGCCAGCCGTCGACCAAGGCGGCGGCGGTGGCCTCCGGGGCGTTCCAATAACCGTCCATGACCAGCTCGCCGCGCACCAGGATTTCGCCATCGCCGGCAACTTTGACCTCGACCCCGTCGAGCGGCGGGCCGACCGTGGAAACGTCGTTCATTTCCGGCCGGTTGACCGAAATCACCGGCGCCGATTCGGTCTGGCCGTAGCCCTGGAGAACCGGCAGGCCGAGGGCGAGGAAGAACAGGCCGACGTCTTCGTTGAGCGGCGCGCCGCCGGAGACCAGGGCCTTGAGCCGGCCGCCGAAGCGGCCCCGGACTTTTTCGCGGACCAGGCGCTCGACCAGACCGTCGAGCAGGCGCTCGCCGAAGCCCAGACTATGGGGCCCGTGATAGCGCTTGGTGCCGAGCGACACCGCCGTCTCGAACAGTTTTTGCTTGAGCCCGCCGGTGCGCTGGACGCCGCCGAGGATACGCGCCCGCATGGTCTCGTAGAGCCGGGGCACGCAGGTCATGAAGGTCGGCCGGGCCTCGAGCAGGTTGGTGGTCAGGGTGTCGACCCGCTCGGCGTAGTAAATCTGGGCGCCGAGGGATATGGGGAAAAACAGCCCGGCGGTGTGTTCGTAGGAATGGCTGAGCGGCAGGAATGACAGGAAAATCTCGTTGTCGAGGCCGAGTTCCTTGAGCAGGCCGTGGGCGCCCCACAGGTTGGCAGCGATGGCGGCGTGGCTCAGCATCACCCCCTTGGGTCGGCCGCCGGTGCCCGAGGTGTAAATCAGGCAGGCCAGGTCGCCCTTGGCGATACCGTCCACCAATCGTGCGACATCGTCATTCTCGGCTTCACCGCTTGCCACCATGTCGTCCCAATGGGTGACGGTCATGCCCATGGCATCGGAGCCATCAACAGTGTCCATGGAGACCACCAAATCCAGGCCCGGCGTATGGCGGGCCGCCGGCAGGGAGCGCTCAGCCATGGCTGGCCCGGAGATGATCAGGGCGCGGGCGCCGCTATGGCCGAAGATGTGCTTGTGGTCGTCGACGGTGTTGGTGGTGTAGCCCGGCACGGTGATGGCGCCGGCGGATATGATGGCGAGGTCGGCGACCACCCAGTTGGGCCGGTTTTCCGAGACCAGGGCGACCCGGTCGCCGGGCACAACCCCGGCGGCGCGCAGGCCGCGCGACAGGGCGCTGACCTCATGGGCGACCTCGCGCCACGACTGGGGCCGATATTCGCCGTCATGCTTGGACCACAGGAAAGGGTCGTCGCCGCCGGCCGCCGCCCGGTCGAAGAACATGGCGGCCAGGTTGGGCCAGCGTTTAGGAGCCATGGCTGGTGTCCTTTCAGTGCTCGGTCGGGTGCAGTTTGCCCATCACCTGGTCGCCGGGCAGGGCGCAGGCGGTATCCGGGTCGCCGGTGTGGCCGTAGCTCGACCAAGTGGCGAAGCCGAGCCGGGCTTTGATTTCGGGCGTCAGGCGGTCCAGGATTTCGGGTCGCAGGCCCCTGACGTAGTTCTCCAGGGGCCGGCATTGGGGGACGCAGTAATTGGTCGTGACGCCGTAGCGGTCGGCGTTGCCGGAGTTGGCGCCGGCGCCGTGCCACAACCGGCCGTCGATGACGACCGCCGTGCCGGCCGGCCCTTCGGCGGCGATCGACGGCACCACATGGGGCACCGAGGCATCGGGCGCGGCGCCTGACAGATGACTGCGCGGCACCACGCGGGTGGCGCCGATGTCGGCGTGGAAATCGCTGACCATCCACATGACGTTGCACACCATGGCCTGGCTGATGGCCCCTGGGCGGTGGTCCGGGTCCAATCCCGTACCGGCGTTGCGGACCATGGCCGACGGCGGCGTGAAGTCGCCGCCGGGCGCCATGGGCGGCGGCATCCACCACTGGTCAGAATGAAGCGGCATGGCGTTGCCGCCGGGCCGCACTACATGGGCGTCCAGGGTCGACAGCAGAAAATTGGGGCCGAGCAGGCGCTCGATCAGCGGGTCGGTCAGGGGATGGCTCAGCAGATGCTGGAAAGCCTCGCCCTTGTTGAGCAGCATGTTGATCCATTGGGTCGACGGGTCGGTGTTGGCCGGGTTCACCGGGTCGTCGGCCAGGGCCAGCTCCGCCGCCGCCTGTTCGAAAAGCCGCGTTTGCACCGCCTCCAGGGAGTCACCGGCGAGCGCCTCGGCGACGACACAGTAGCCGAACTCGTCAAATTCCGCCGCCAGGCGAGCCTCGTCACGGGTCGCTTGCGGCAGTGTTACGTTGTCCCAGCGGTCCGTCATGCAATCCCCCACATCAACGGCACGGTTCCGTTGTGCCTCCCTACACGATATTAAACAGAGTTGACACCATGACGAAGGCGAAATACCGGCTATGAGCAATACCGATATTGGGACGCTGCCCGAATGGGACTTGGCCGATCTTTACCCGGCGACGGATTCAGACGCCCTCAAAGCGGACCTGGCCACCGCCGCCGCCAAGGCCGAGGCCTTCGAGACCGTCTACGCCGGCAAACTTGGGGGTCTGAGCGGTAGCAAGCTGGGCGCGGCCATCGCCGAATACGAAATTATCGACGGCTTGCTCGGGCGCATCATGAGTTATGCTGGCCTGGTCCACGCCGGGGCCATAGACGACCCGGAGGTCGGGCGCTTCTACCAGACCATGCAGGAGCGGGTGACCGATATTTCGGCCCGGGTGCTGTTCTTCACCCTGGAGATCAACAATCTCGACGACGCGGCCCTGGCAACGATGATGAAGGCGCCGGCGGCGGCCAAGTACGCGCCCTGGGTGCGCGACCAGCGGGCCTTCCGGCCCTACCAGTTGAGCCACGAGCTGGAGCGCCTGCTGCACGAGAAGTCGGTCGCCGGCCGCGCCGCCTGGACCCGGCTATTCGAGCAGACCATGGACGCCTTGCGCTTTCCCATGGACGGCCGCGACCTGACCAGCGCCGAAGTGCTTCACCTGTTAGCTGACCACGATGGCGCCGTGCGCAAGCGCGCCGCCCAGTCCCTGGCCCAGGTGTTGGGGGCCAACGCCCGGACCTTCGCGCTGATCTTCAACACCCTGATCAAGGACAAGGAAATCGAGGACCAGTGGCGCGGCCTGGCGCGGCCGATTTCGTCGCGCAACCTGTCGAATCAGGTCGAGGACGAGGTGGTTGACGCCCTCATCGGTGCGGTCAAGCAGGCCTATCCCCGGCTGTCCCATCGCTACTACGCCATCAAGGCCAAGTGGTTCGG
>JAYZAP010000143.1:0-3642 GCA_036339655.1 Pseudomonadota bacterium
TGTTACGCCGCTCGCACCTCGGTGAGGAACTTCTGCACCTCGGACCGGAGCGCATCGGACTGTTTGGCCAAGTCGGCGGCCGAGTTCAGCACCTGGGCCGCGGCGGAGCCGGTCTCCATGGCTGCCTGATTGACCCCGGCGATGTTTTGCGACACCTCCTGTGTCCCCACCGACGCCTGCTGGCTGTTGTTACTGATCTCGCCGGTCGCCGCGCCTTGCTCCTCGATCGCGGAGGCGATAACCGTCGAGATCTCGTCCATCTCGCCGATCTTCCGGCTGATTCCCTCGATGGCCGTCACCGACTCGTCGATGGCGCTCTGAATCGAAGATATCTCCGCGGCAATCTCCTCGGTCGCCCTGGCGGGTTGTGTCGCCAGGCTCTTGACCTCGGAAGCCACCACCACGAAGCCCTTGCCGGCGTCACCGACGCGGGCCGCCTCAATGGTGGCGTTGAGCGCCAACAGGTTGGTCTGGCTGGCGATGTCGCTGATCAGATCGACCACCTCGCAGATCTTCTGGGAACCCTCGGCCAGGCTTTGCACCGAGGCGTTGGTCTTTTCGGTCTCTTCGACCGCCGACTTGGCCATGGTCGCCGACTGGGCGACCTGGCGGGCAATCTCGTTGACCGAGGCCGCCATCTCTTTGGCCGCCGCCGAAACCGTCTCGATATTGGTTGAGGCCTGTTCCGACGCCGACGCCGCTTGACTTTAACGGCTGGTTTCCTCGGAGGTCGACGCCATGGACTCGGCCGCCGACTGCATTTGCGTGGACCCCGACAAGACCGACTCGACGACGCTCCGGGACGGCACCCCTATCACCACGTCATTCTCTAGTGGAATATTCTGAAATTTACCGACACCCGATAATCGGCCATTTGCTCACACCGGGTCGCGCCGCAGCGGCTGGGCCATGCAATGAACGCCGCCGCCGCCCCGGGTGAACATGGTGACGTCCGGATCGTAGACTTCGAAGCCCTGGGCCCTGAGGCGGGCATTGAGGTCCTTGCTCGCCGCCGTCGACAACACCTTGTCGTTGCCAAGCGCCACGACGTTGCAGCCCAGTTCCATGGTGTCGCGGTAATTGACCGGAATGATCTCGATGTTCTTGGCCTTGAGCCAGTCGATGATCCAGTCCTCGGTGGTGTCGAGGCAGACCGCCGCCAGCTTGTGGCCGAGCATGCAGACCATGAGGTCGATATGGACGTAATGTTCGGCCATGGGCGCCAGCTTTACCTCCCAGCCGCGATCCTCGAACCAGCCCTGGACCTGCTTGGCGGCGGGCTCCTGGGTGCGCTCGCCGCAAAAGCCGATGAGCACGCAGTCGGGCTCGATGATGTCGAAGTCGCCGCCCTCGAAGGACGCCGCCGTGACCATGTTGAAAATCGGGATGCCGGTCTTCTGATAGAATCGGATCACCGGCGCGTACTCGCCACGGCGCCACCACTGGGCCATTTGGGTGACCACCGCGCCATAGGGCGTCATGAAGCTCGAGTCGCGGGCATAGACTTGGTAGGGCAGCGCCTCTTCGGTCTCCAGGTAGTGAACCGTGACGCCGGACTCCTCGTAGGCCTGAACCACCTCGCCGTGCTGCTTCTGGGCCAGTTGACGATCAAAGACGTTGCCACTGCGAAGCGTCGCCTTGGAGATCGAACTGGTGGGCAGCCAGTGGAAGTAGTCGGGCTTGCACAGCAGGACATCACGGAGCACGCCGTATTCCGAATTGGCGCCCCAGTCGTTGGCGTTTTCATTGTCTGTCGCGGTCATTGAGATCCCCGAGATATGGTGCATATTCCTCGGCGCAACGCTATCATCGGAGCTTCGAATATACCAGCGCAGGCGTCTTGCCAGCGCTTGATGGATCGGGAGAAAATTGTGAGCAGCAACACCACTTGCGGCCAGGCCGTGACTTCGCTTCTCGAAGCCTACGGCGTCGACACCGTGTTCGGTATTCCGGGCGTCCACACCCTTGAGCTCTACCGCGGCCTCGGCGACACCGAGATCCGCCATGTCCAGCCGCGCCATGAACAGGGCGCCGGGTTCATGGCCGACGGCTATGCCCGGGCCTCGGGCCGCCCGGGGGTGTGCTACCTGATCACCGGCCCCGGCGTCACCAACGCGGCGACGCCGATCGGCCAGGCATTTTCCGACTCCATGCCCATGCTGGTGATCTCCAGCACCAACGCGACCCCTGATCTTGGCATGCGCCGCGGCCGGCTGCACGAAATAACCGACCAGGACGCGGTGACCGCGCCCCTGACCGCGTTCAGCAAGACCGCACCGAGCCAGGCCGAGGTGCCCAACCTGATTGCCCAGGCGTTCGCCGTGTTCCGCAACGGCCGGCCGCGGCCGGTGCATATTTCCCTGCCGCTGGACGTCATCGATTCGCCGGCCGACTACGGCAACCGGGTGCGCAATCCGGCGCCGCCGCCTGAGCCGCCAGCCGAGGCCATCGAAGCCGCCGCCGAGGCCCTCAAGGGGGCCAAGCGCCCGATCATCATCGCCGGCGGTGGCACGGTGGATTGCGCCCCCGCCGTCCGCACCCTGGCCGAAGCCATCGGCGCCGTGGTCATCCCGACTATCGCCGCCAAGGGCGTCGTGCCGGACGACCATCCGCTGTGCGTCGGCGCCACCCTGTCGCTTGACCCCACCCTCGAATTGCTGGGCACCGCCGACGTGGTGCTTGCCGCCGGCACCGAGCTCTCGGAAACCGATGCCTGGGTTGACGAGATGCCGCTCAACGGCGCCCTAATCCGCATCGACATCGAGGCCTCGTCGACCCAGCGCGACTACCCCGCCGATGTCGCCCTGGTGGGCGACGCCGGCCGCGCCCTATCGGCCCTTTTGCGCCAGCTCGACGGCCACACCGCGGCGCCCGGGATCGGCGGCGACGAACTGGCCGCCCTGCGCGAAAAGCTCGGCGTGTTGACACCGCTCCAGCGTAAGCATGTCAAAGTGCTGGACGCACTCCGCGCGGCCCTGCCCGACGACGGCATCGTCGCCAGCGACGTCACCCAGTTGGCCTATACTGGCAATTTTTATTTCCCTTGCTCGAAACCACGCAGTTGGTTCCACCCATCGGGCTACTGCACCCTGGGCTGGGCCATGCCGGCGGCGATCGGCGCCAAGCTGGCGCTGCCCGAGCGGGCGGTGTCGGCGATTGCCGGTGATGGCGGTTTCCTGTTCACCGCGCCGGAGCTCGGCACCGCGGTCGAGCAGAAACTGCCGATCCCGATCATTCTGTGGAACAACGACGGCCTCGGTCAGATCCGCGACGACATGATTATGAAGGGCATTCCCCAGATCGGCGTCAGCCCGGTCAACCCGGATTATCTCAAGCTCGCCGAGTCTTTCGGTTGCCACGCCACCACCCCGGACAGCCTCGAGTCACTGCAGACGGCCATCTCCGAGGCCTTCGTCGCCAACGCGCCGACCCTCATCGAAGTGCGCCAGGACGCGCCGTACCTGGACGACGCGGAATGTAAAGCGCGTTCAATCGCTACGCCGACTCCCACCACATACACGGCAACGCACTGTCGCGCTTGCCAGCGGTCAGGAATATGACCGCTGGTTCCGCTTCTCGGTGATTTCTTTCAGCCCGCGACTGCGGGTCGCTGACGGTTCGGCGGGAGCCTGCGTAGCGATT
>JAYZAP010000144.1:0-4642 GCA_036339655.1 Pseudomonadota bacterium
CGCGCCTCGAAGGTGCCCATGCCGCGGGCCGGCTTGAGCGGATTCTGCGGCGACACCAACCACCACAACTCGTCGAGCCCGAGATGATCGAGCGCCATCAGACTAATATGAAGATGGCCCTCGTGCGCCGGGTTGAACGACCCCCCGAGCAGCCCTACACGCTGGTCGGGAGAACGCCGCGATGGCCGTGTTGTCACCGGTCTTCACCCGTTGGGGTCAGGTCTTTCATCTTAGCATTACCCATCGGCCTCGCGCGCTTTCCCGACGATTCGGCATACGCTGGTGTAGTGCAGACCGAAATGCGCAGCAATATCCTGCTGGCTGTGATCGTTCGACCGATATGCCATGGCAATGGCTTGGTTGCGATCAGAATAAGTTTCGGCGAACCAGGATATGGAGCGAGGCGGCGCGCGGCGCTGGACCCGCGGCACTTCGTGCAGCTTGTCGCCGCCGCCGATGTGACGTTTCATGGCTGCAACAAATTCGTCGGAGCCGAGAAAAATTTGATCCGTCACGTCGTCCCACGGCGTCCGCCGGCTTCCCGAGTCACCAACAAATCCGATGTACGCGGTGACCGCGTCGCCACGCCGGCCGCCGAACTGAGTCAGAACCCAATCGCTATGCAGCCACCAGGGGCTCTCCACCATCGCGGCGGTTGCCCGATAGTTGCTCCATGGGTAGTCCCCAGGTTTCTCGACCATGCCCGCCCGAACCGGGTTAAGCACGATGTAGCGACACAGCTCGAGGAGGTATGAGTGTTTATCGACCAGGACGGAATGGAAGCGACCCTGAAACACATGACCGCCACGGCCATGATGGCGATTGAACGTCTGCGTATAGACGCCGTTGATCTGACGCATGCCGCGCGACAGGCCACTCCAAGGTGTCTCAATTAGCAAATGGTAGTGGTTCGGCATCAGGCAATAGGCATGACACAGCCAGCCGAGGTCGTCACACACGCGCCCGAGAAGATCGAGAAAGGTCCGGCGGTCATCGTCCGCCAGGAAGATATTCTGTGCCCCATTGCCACGAGCGGTGATGTGGTAGATGGCGCCGGGAAATTCGAGCCGAAGCGGTCGGGCCACTGTTTCTCTCCCATGTTGTCGGCATCATAAGCGGGAAATGCTAAAATGAAAGACCTGACCCCATTTGGTTGGGCCCGGGATGGAAATTTGCGAGCGACCTTGTTCGCGCCTATTCGAATTGCCGGCACGCCGCGCGTAGACCTTCCGATACCTGCTTGTGCCGGACCGGGGTCAGGTTTTTCAATAAAGCAGATTCGAGCGACCGAGCGGACCTCAGGGGCGAATCTGGCCTCTACCGCGGACCACGTATTTGTAGCTGGTCAGCTGCTCGATGCCGACCGGGCCGCGGGCGTGGAGCTTGCCGGTGGAGATGCCGATTTCGGCACCCATGCCGAACTCGCCGCCGTCGGCGTACTGGGTCGAGGCGTTGTGCAGCAGGATGCCGCTGTCGACCCGGGCGAGGAAGCGCCGGGCCGCGGCCTCATCGCCGGTGACGATAGCCTCGGTGTGGTGCGAGCCGTGGTCGGTAATATGGTCAATCGCCTCATCGACCCCATCGACCACCTTTATGGCGAGGATGGCGTCGAGGTACTCGGTGTCCCAATCGCTGGCGCTGGCCGGCGCGACGCGGCCGTCGACGGCCCGGGCGCGGGCATCGCCGCGCAGCTCGCAGCCGGCCTCGGCCAGGGGATCGAGGATACCGGGCAGCATGGCGTCGACCACCGCATCATCGATCAGCAGGGTCTCGGTGGCGCCGCAAATACCGGTGCGCCGCATCTTGCCGTTGAACACGATGTTCCGGGCCATGGCGGCGTCAGCGCCCTGGTGAACATAGGTATGGCAGATGCCGTCCAGGTGCTTGAGCACGGGAATGCGGCTCTCGGCGGCGACCCGCTCGATGAGCCCCCGGCCGCCGCGCGGAATGAGGACATCGATGGTGTCAGCCATGGCCAGCATCTCGCCGACCGCGGCGCGGTCGCGGGTCGGCACCAACTGGATGCAGCCCTCGGGCAGGCCGGCCGCCGCCAGGCCCTGGGCTAAACAGGCGGCGACGGCCTGCGACGAGCGGAAGCTCTCGGAACCACCACGCAGGATCACCGCGTTGCCCGACTTGAGGCACAGACCGCCGGCGTCGGCGGTGACGTTGGGCCGGGACTCGTAAATTACCCCGATAACACCAAGGGGCACGCGCAGGCGCTCGATCTTCAGGCCGTTGGGGCGCTCCCACTGATCCATGACGGCGCCGATGGGATCGTCGAACGCGACGATGTCGACCAGGCCCGCGGCCATGGCCTCAATGCGTTCGTCGGTGAGCACCAGGCGGTCGATCATGGCGCCCTTGAGACCCCGGGCCGTGGCCTCGGCAACGTCTTCGCCATTGGCCGCGAGAAGGACGTCTCGATCTTCGCGAATCGCCGCCTCCGCCGCCTCGAGGGCGGTGTTCTTGGCCTCCGGGGAAGCGAGCGCGAGGACCGCGCCGGCCGCCTTGGCGCGGGCGCCGATTACGGCCATACCGGTTTCGCCGGTTTCGATCTCAACGGTACTCAATGCGGTCACGCTTCCCTCCCCCGGTTCCTGACCAACTCCGGGCCGGTTTCAAACCAATATCAGATCATCGCGGTGGATCATTTCCTCGCGGCCACGGTAGCCGAGAAGGCCCTCGATATCACGGCTTTTGTAGCCCGCGATGCGCCGCGCGTCCGCCGCCGAATAGGCGCACAGGCCCCGCGCCGCTTCGGTTCCATCCGGGCCCTTGACGCTGACCGCGTCGCCCCGGCTGAACTCGCCCTCGACCGCCGTCACCCCAGCCGGCAGCAAACTGGTGCCCCGGCCCAGGGCGGCCACAGCGCCGCTGTCGATGGTCAGACTGCCGCTCGGACTGAGGCTGCCAGCGATCCACTGCTTGCGCAGGGTCTTGGGGTTCGATTGGGCGACGAACCAGGTGCATCGCGCACCGCCGGCGATGGCGGCTAGCGGGTTGAGGCTGGCGCCGTCAGCGATGACCATGCCGCAGCCCGCCGCCGTGGCGATCTTGGCGGCGGCCAGCTTGGTTACCATGCCGCCGGAACCGTCGAGCGGGTTGGGCGGTCCGGCCATGGCCTCGATCTCGGCGCTGATATGGTCGACCTCTGGAATGAAGGCCGCCGCGGGGTCAACCCGGGGATCGGTGGCGTAAAGACCATCAATATCCGACAGCAGAATCATCAGGTCGGCGCTGACCATTTGCGCGACCCGGGCGGCCAGACGGTCGTTGTCGCCAAAGCGAATTTCCATGGTGGCCACAGTATCGTTTTCGTTGATCACAGGCACCGCGCCAAGGCGCAACAGGGTATCGATGGTGGTCCGGGCATTGAGGTAGCGCCGCCGTTCCTCGGTATCGCCCAGAGTGATCAGCACCTGGGCCGCCACCAGGTCATGGCGCGCCAGGGTTTCCTCGTAGGCGTGGGCCAGCCTGATCTGGCCGCAGGCCGCCGCCGCCTGGCTTTCCTCGAGCTTGAGGCGACGTCCGGAATTTTGGGCCGTGGAGTTTTGCCCCACGGAGTTTTGACCAAGTCGACGTCGGCCCAGGGCGATGGCGCCGGACGAGACGATAACCACATCCTGGCCGCGCCCGCACATGGCGGCCACGTCATCGGCCAGGGCGTCAAGCCAGCGGCGGTGAATCTTGCCGCTGTCGCCGTCGACCAGCAACGCCGAGCCGATCTTGACGATTACCCGCCGGGCATTTTCCAGACGCGACTTCATAATACCAACGAGGCTGGGTCGCCATCGACATGAGGCTGAGCCGCCAGAGCAAACAGGGCATGCAGCACCTCAGTCACACCGTTGCCGCTGACTCCCGACATCACCATGGCGTCGCCGCCGCAGGCCGCGGCGAGCTGGTCACGGCGACTGGCGATCTGGTCGTCGTTCAGGGCGTCGGATTTGTTGAGCACCACCACCGCCGTCTTGGCGGCGACCCCATGACGATACTTCTCAAGCTCGGCCCGCACGGTGTGATAGTCCGCCACCACATCCCCGGCGGTGCCGTCGACCAGGTGAAGAAGTGCTTTGCAGCGTTCCACATGGCCGAGGAACCGGTCGCCCAGGCCGATCCCTTCGTGGGCACCCTCGATAAGGCCAGGAATATCGGCGATGACCAGATCGCGGTTGTCGAGCAGCGCCACGCCGAGTTGGGGTGTCAGCGTGGTGAAGGGATAGTTGGCGATCTTCGGCCGGGCCCGGGACACCGCGGCGAGAAACGTCGACTTGCCGGCGTTGGGCAGGCCGATCAGGCCGATATCGGCGATCAATCGCAGGCGCATGATGATGTTGCGCATCTCTCCCGGCCCGCCGGGGTCGGCGCGGCGCGGCGCGCGGTTGGTCGATGACTTGTAGTGGTGGTTACCCCGGCCGCCCTCGCCGCCCCTTGCCAGCACCGCGCGGTCACCAATCTCGACCAGGTCGGCAATCAGGGTTTCACCATCGTCGGCAAAGACCTGGGTGCCGGCCGGCACCAGAAGCTCGGCATGGGCGCCGCTGGCGCCGCTACGCCGTCGGCCGGCCCCCCCCCCCCCCGGGTGGGGCCGGGAAATGTTACGGGATCGCAAAAAAATCCAGAGTGTTTGGGCGGCCAC
>JAYZAP010000145.1:0-4245 GCA_036339655.1 Pseudomonadota bacterium
CCCTGGCGGTGGTCGACAGCCAGCTCGCCGGATCCCTGCCCGACGGGGCCAGGGCGGGAGACACGGTCATCGCCTACGAGCCGATTTGGGCCATCGGCACCGGCCGCACCCCGACCAATGAACAGATCGCCGAGGTGCACGATCATTTGCGCGCCCGACTCGGCGCTCAGGAAGTCAGCATGCGTTTGCTTTACGGCGGCTCGGTCAAGCCGGCCAACGCCAGGGAAATCCTGGCGCTTGCCAATGTGGATGGGGCGCTGATCGGCGGAGCCAGTCTGGTGGCCAACGATTTCTGGGCGATTTGTCGAAGCATGCACTAGTGGATAGGTCTGGCCTGTGCTATAGGCGGCGTGCCGTTGGCCACTCGTGGTGCCACAACCGGCCCCAAAACCGATAAGACCTCTCGCTGATGTATCAAATTCTGCTCGTCGTTCACGTCATGTTGGTGCTTGCCCTGATCGTCACCGTGCTGCTTCAGCGCAGTGAGGGCGGCGCCCTCGGCATGGGCGGCGGCGGTGCTGGCGGCCTGATGTCGGGCCGCGCCCAAGCCAACCTGCTGACCCGCGCGACCACTGTTCTGGCGACCCTGTTCATGGTCTCCAGCATGGTGCTGACGCTGATGGTGACGAATCGCGACGGTGGCGAATCGATTGTCGAACAAATTCAGCTGGCGCCCGTGGACGAAACTTCCGCGGAACCCGAGGGACCCAGCGTCCCAATTGCGGATTAGGGGCGTGGCGGCGAAAAAACGTTTGAAAAATCACCCTGCGTGGCGGGTCGTGCTTTTGGTCCCCGCCAACCTGTGTTATACCTAAGGCCCATGGCGCGGTTTGTATTCATCACCGGCGGTGTGGTCTCTTCTCTCGGAAAAGGTCTTGGCTCCGCGGCTCTTGGGGCTCTGCTTCAGGCGCGCGGCTATCGCGTTCGCCTGCGCAAGCTTGACCCCTACCTCAACGTCGATCCGGGCACCATGAGCCCCTATCAGCATGGCGAGGTTTTCGTCACCGATGACGGCGCCGAAACCGACCTCGACCTCGGTCATTACGAACGCTTCACCGGGGTGCCGGCGCGCAAGAGCGACAACATCACCAGTGGCCGGGTCTATTCCACGGTGATTCTCAAGGAGCGCCGCGGCGACTACCTGGGCGGCACGGTGCAGGTCATTCCCCACGTCACCGACGCCATCAAGGAGTTCATCGTCGCCGATACCCAGGACACCGATTTCTTGCTCTGCGAGATTGGCGGCACCGTGGGCGATATCGAAAGCCTGCCGTTCCTCGAGGCGATCCGCCAACTCGGCAACGAATTGCCGCGTGACGATACCTGCTTTATCCACGCCACCCTGGTGCCCTACCTCAGTTCGGTCGGCGAGCTTAAAACCAAGCCGACCCAACATTCGGTCAAGGAACTGCGCGGCATCGGTATTCAGCCGGATATCCTGCTGTGTCGCTCGGAGCGGGAAATACCGGCCGGAGAGCTGGCCAAGATCGCGTTGTTCTGCAACGTCCGCAAGGAAGCGGTGATTCCAGCACTCGATGTTGACACCATTTATCAAGCGCCCATCAGTTATCATCAGGCCGGCCTCGACACCCAAGTGCTGTCGCGCTTCGGCCTTCATGACGCGCCGGCGCCGGATCTGTCGCGCTGGGAAACCATTGCCGGGCGTATTAGCAAGCCCGAGGGCGAGGTCAGCATTGCCGTGGTCGGCAAGTACACCGGCCTGATCGACGCCTACAAATCCCTGGCCGAGGCGCTGACCCATGGCGGTATCGCCAATCACGTTCGGGTCAAGATGTCCTGGGTCGACGCCGAGACCTTCCAGTCCGCCGATGGCGTCGCCCATGAACTGCAGGAGGTCGACGGCATCCTGGTGCCCGGCGGCTTCGGCGAGCGCGGCGCCGAAGGCAAGGTGGCGGCGGTAACTTTCGCCCGCGAGCGCAAGATTCCCTATTTCGGCATCTGCTTCGGCATGCAGATGGCGGTCATCGAAATGGCGCGCAACCTGGCCGGACTGCTCGGCGCCTCGTCCACCGAGTTCGGCCCCTGCGAGCATCCGGTGGTCGGGCTGATGACCGAGTGGAACCGGGACAACGTGACCGAGACGCGGAGTGCCGGCGACAATCTGGGCGGCACCATGCGCCTCGGCGCCTACGACTGCGTGTTCGAGAACGGCAGCCGGGTGTCGCAGATTTACGGTGAGAAAGTCATCAGCGAGCGCCACCGGCACCGCTACGAGGTCAACATCAACTATCGTCAGTTGCTCGAGGCGTCGGGCATGGTGTTCTCCGGCCTGTCGCCCGATGGCGAATTGCCGGAAATCATCGAACTTCCCGACCACCCGTGGTTTGTCGGCGTACAGTTCCACCCGGAGCTCAAATCCAAGCCGTTCGCGCCCCACCCGTTGTTCGCGTCGTTCATCGAGGCGGCGGTTCAGCAATCGCGCTTGGTCTGATTTCCGGCCCATGACCCAAGCAAACCAGATTGCCGTCGGCGATCTGCGCATCGGCAATGATCTGCCGCTGACGCTGATCGCCGGGCCCTGCGCCATTGAAAGCCGCGGCCATGCTCTGGAAACTGCCGAGGCGTTGCGCGACATGGCTGCCTCCGCGGGCATCGGCCTGATCTACAAAAGCTCGTTCGACAAGGCCAACCGCACCAGTTTGGACAGCTTGCGTGGCATCGGCATGGCCGAGGGTCTCGACATCCTGGCTGGTGTGCGCGACACCTTCGGCTGTCCGGTCATCACCGATGTCCATCTTCCCGAGCAGTGCGCCCCCACGGCCGAGGCCGTCGACGTGCTGCAAATTCCCGCCTATTTGTGCCGCCAGACCGATCTGGTGGCGGCGGCGGCGGAGACCGGCCGGCCGCTCAATATCAAGAAGGGCCAGTTTCTGGCGCCGTGGGACATGGCCAACGTGTTCGCCAAGGCCCGCGATGCCGGCAATGGCAACGTCATGCTCTGCGAGCGGGGCGCCAGTTTCGGCTACAATACACTGGTGACCGATATGCGGGCACTGCCCATCCTGGCCGAGACCGGTTGTCCGGTGGTGTTCGACGCCACCCATTCGGTCCAGCAGCCCGGCGGCCGGGGCAGTACCAGCGGCGGCCAGCGGGAATTCGTGCCGTTGTTAGCCCGGGCCGCCGTGGCGGTCGGCGTTGCCGCCGTATTCATGGAAACCCACCTCGACCCGGACAGTGCGCCCAGCGATGGCCCCAACATGGTGCCGCTCGACGACATGCCGGAATTGCTCGGACGCCTCGTCGCCCTCGACCGGTTGACCAAAAACCTATAAATACCCCTTCCAGTTAAGTTCTATCTGTTGGCGGAGAGTCTCATGACCGCGATTGTCGATATTCATGCGCGCGAAATTCTCGATAGCCGGGGCAATCCGACCGTCGAGGTCGATGTCACCCTAGACAGCGGCGCCGAAGGCCGGGCAGCGGTGCCGTCGGGCGCCTCGACCGGTGCCCACGAGGCAGTCGAGCGCCGCGACGGTGACGACGAGCGCTATGGTGGCAAGGGCGTGCTCGGCGCGGTCGAGGCGGTGAACGGCGAGTTGTTCGATGCCCTGTCGGGCATGGATGCCACCGAACAGGAAGCTATCGACCAGATCATGATCGACCTGGACGGCACCGCCAACAAGAGCCGGCTCGGCGCTAACGCCATTCTCGGGGCCAGTCTTGCCGTCGCCAAGGCGGCGGCCAGCGCCCGGGCTCTGCCGCTATACCGCTATATCGGCGGTTCCCACGCCCGCGATCTGCCAGTGCCTATGATGAACGTGATCAACGGCGGCGCCCATGCAAACAACAGCATCGACATCCAGGAGTTCATGATCGTGCCCGTGGGGGCGGATAATTTCGCCGAGGCGCTGCGCATGGGGGCCGAGGTATTTCATTCCCTGCGCCGCCGGCTCGATGACGCCGGCCATTCGACGGCGGTCGGCGACGAAGGCGGTTTTGCGCCCAATCTGGCGAACGCGGACGCCGCCCTGGCGGAAATTGTCGCGGCGGTCGAGGCGGCAGGCTACACCCTTGGCGACGATATCGCCCTGGCGCTCGACCCGGCGGCCAGCGAATTCTACTCCGACGGCGCCTATGTGCTCGCGGGCGAGGGCAAGACCCTCGATAGCGCCGCCATGATCGCCTATTACGACGACCTGGTTGGGCGCTATTCCATCGTTTCCATCGAGGACGGCATGTCCGACGACGACTGGGGCGGTTGGGTCGCTTTGACCGCCGCCCTGG
>JAYZAP010000146.1:0-2925 GCA_036339655.1 Pseudomonadota bacterium
GAACCGGGTTCGCTGGGCGCCGGGATTGTCGGCTAGGGCGGTCTCGAACCGGCCCATGTCGTCCTCCACTTCCTTGAACGGCCGGGTCAGCGCCCAGGTCATGATGTCGCAGCCGTTCTTGATCGCCCAGTCGAAGGTGCCCGGGTCGCGCGCCGCCACCCAGATTGGCGGATGGGGCTCCTGGATCGGCTTGGGACAGGCGGTGGCCGATGGGAACGACCAGTACTCGCCGTTATGCTCGACGTCGCCCTGCCACATGCCTTTGAGCAGCGGCAGCATCTCCTGCATCATAGGCACGCCAAGGTTCTGGTGCATGCCGCCGGCCAGGCGGTCGAACTCGCGCTGGTAGGCGCCCCGGCCAATGCCGAACTCGAAGCGCCCGCCGGACAGCAGGTCAATCATGCCGATTTCGCCGGCGAGCTTGATCGGGTGCCAGTAGGGCGCCACCACCACCGCGGTGCCGAGGCGGATGCGCGAGGTATGGGCCGCAAAATGGGCGAGAAGCTGGAACGGCCCCGGCGCGATGGTCATTTCGATGGCGTGATGCTCGGCCGCCCAGACAATGTCGAAGCCGCCTTGGTCGGCCATTTGCACCATTTCGGTGATATGGCTCATGACCTCGCGCATATCGGTCTGGTCGGTCATTCGCTCGGGATTGATTACCAATGTAAATCGCATGGCATAGCTTCTGAAAGAGCTTGGCCGGCAGCGGCCAGGAGCACCAGTTATTGCCGCTTTGGCCAGTGCCGTGAACTTGCAAAAATGTTGGGTTCGCGTAACATTTATTTCATGGCAAGTCTTGGCTCCAAACTGCCGCCCATGAACAGCCTCGTGGCCTTCGAGGCGGCGGCTCGGCATCTCAATTTCACCCACGCCGCCCAAGAGCTCGGAGTCAGCCGCGAGGCCATCAGCCGCCACATTCGCAATCTCGAAAACCATCTCGGCGCGACCCTGTTCCGGCGCCTCCATCGAACGCTTGAATTGACCACGGCGGGCCGCGACTTCGAACTGGTCATCCACGGCAGCCTGGCCGCTATCGCTCAGGCCAGCCAGAGCCTGCGCCGCTCAAGTGAGCCGGCCCGGGTAACGGTCACTGCCACTATCGCCATCGCCTCGTTTTGGCTGACGCCCCGGCTGTCGCGGTTCCGCCAACGAAGTCCGGACAGTGAAATACATATGATTGTCTCCGACAGGGACGTGGACATGGCGGACAACGGCATCGATGTCGGCCTGCGCTATGGCGATGGTGATTGGCCCGGCCTTGAGGCGACCAGACTGTTCGACACGGAAACCTTCCCGGTCTGCGCGCCACGATATCTCGGCGGCCCAAACCCCCTCGCAAGCGCCCCCGACCTTCTCCACCACACTTTGCTGAACCTGGACGGCGCCGCCCATTCCTCGGAGGACTGGGCCTGGTGGCTGGCCGGCAACAAGGTGGCCATGCCGCCGGCGGGCCATCTGCTCGGCTTCGACAACTACGCCAATGTCATTCAGGCGGCTGTTGACGGTCAGGGCGTGGCCCTGGGCTTCAGCCACATCGTCGATGGGCTGCTGGAGCGCGGCCAACTGGTGCGGCCCCTCGACCGCGCCCTCAGCAAAGGCTATTCGGTATATCTGGTGGTGCCCGCCGGCACGGCCCTCAACCCCGGCGTCCGCGACTTCTTTGACTGGGTCATCGCCGAAACCGCGGCGCAAACAAACTAAAGGAGGAGACCATGGCGCAATATCTCAAGGACCAAGTGGACTGGCCGCAACCCTTTCCAGCCGAGGAGTATGCCGCGCGCCGGGCCAAGACCCGCACCGCCATGGCCAACGCGGGTATCAATGCCCTCTACGTGACCGTGCCGGCGGACCTGACCTGGCTCACCGGCTACGACATGATCTGGTACCACATGCGCAGCCTGACCAGCCTGTTGCTCGAGACCGGCAGCGACGACCATGGCCTGTTCTTCGACAGTCCGGCGCACACCACCATCGTCATGACTACGCCGGAAATCGGCGACGTGGCGTGGTTCGCCCGTGGGCCGGTCGAGGACACCATCGCCTTTGTTGCCAAGACTCTGGCCGAACGCGGCATCGGCGCCGGCAAGACCGTCGCCACCCAACGCTTCACCTACGGCACCCATGCGGACACCACAGACGGGCTCAGCGCCGCTATCGCCGCCGGCGGGGCCACGGTGGTCGACGCCTCGTTTCTGGTGGAAGGCGCCCGTCTGGTCAAGTCGCCGCGCGAGGTAGCGGTGGTGCGCGACGCTTCGGTCATCGCCGATAGCGCCATGGCCGCCGCCCGCGATGCGCTCCGGCCAGGCATCAAGGAGAACGAAATCGAGGGCGTCATCATGGGCGAACTCATGAAGCGTGGCGGCGGCTATCCCGGCATCCGAACCATGATCGGCTCGGGACCCCGCGCCGGCACCCACCACAGCCCGGCGCAGCACCGCCAAGTGAAACAGGGTGAGCTGGTGTTCATCGACTTCTGTTCCGCCCTGCACCGTTATCACGTCAACCTCAACCGCACGTTCTCGGTGGGTGAGCCGGACCCGCGCTGGACCAATCTGATGCACACGTCGGCGGGATGCATCGACGCCATCGTCGACGGCATCAAGCCTGGCGATTCAATGTTCGATGTCCACGCCATCGCCGACGACTACACGGACTCGAACGGCCTGCGCGACATCATGTGGTACAATGGCGGCTACACCCTGGGCGTCGCCGTGCCGCCGGACTGGGTCGGAAATCACAAGACCCATCCGACCCAGGACACCCCCGATGACCGGCCTCTGGAGACCGGCATGGTGTTCAACCTGGAAAATCAGTTCGATGTCTGGGAGGATTGGCCCGGCGGTTCGGGCGCCGCCTATATCGAGACTTTCCTGATGACCGACAGCGGCCTCGAGGTGCTGTCCAAACTGCCGCGCAACCTGG
>JAYZAP010000147.1:0-3807 GCA_036339655.1 Pseudomonadota bacterium
TGAGATAATCGGCCAGGGTCAGCCCGGCCTCGTTGCCGGTGGTGATGACCCGGTCCGCCGGAATGCCGCCGGCTAGGGCGTTGTCGAACAAGCCGAACCCCAGGGCGCCCGATTGGGCGACAATGGCGAGACCCCGTCCCGCCGGCGGCGGCCGGGGCAGGACCGGATCGAGGCGCATGGCGACCGGACTGAAGGTGGCGGCTAAACCGCTCCGGGTATCGACGAAGCCCTGGCTGTTGGGACCGCACAACGCGATGTCGTTATGGGCGGCGATGCGTTGAAGTTCGTCCTGCAAGGCCCGGCCCTGGTCGGAGCCTTCCTCGGCAAAGCCGGAGGCGATGACGATGGCAGCGCGGACCCCCGCCTTGGCGCAGTCGGCCAGCACGCCGGGACATGCCTCGGCGGGGGCGATGAGCACGGCGAGGTCGACGGGTCCCGGCGCTTTGGAAATGTGGTCGTAGGTCTTGTGCCCGAACACCTCCTTCGCCGATCGGCTGATAGGGTGGACTTGCCCGGCGAAGCCGTGGCGCAGGATGGTCGTCATAAAGTAGCCCCGGATGGTGGTCGGGTCGTCGGACGCACCGATGACGGCGACCGAGCGGGGCGCGAGCAGCGCGGACAGGTCGGCCACGAGCCGCGCTATCTCAGGCCGAGGCCGCGGGCGATGATGCCCCGGAGGATTTCGTTGGTGCCGCCCTGAATGGTCAACTTGGGGGCGATCTGCGTGGCCCTGGTCAGGGTTTCCGTGAAGGCGTCCCGGGCGTCATGGCCGGCATCGACGCCGGCGGCGAGCTGGCGGGCGATTTCCGGCAGGCGCTGTTCCCAGTCATTGCCGCGCTCCTTGACAAGGGAGGCCTGGACCGCCACGTCCTGGCCGCCGTCCATCATGGCGGCGACGGCCATGGACATCTGACGAAAGCCATGGAGGCTGGCGGTCAGCCGGCCGATGCCCTCGGCGGTGGCGGCATGGGGCGCCGGGCCAGCGAGACGCATGAGCGCCGGCACCATGAAATAGGTCTCGAGAAAACGTTCCGGGCCGCTGCGCTCAAAGGCCAGCTCGCCCGAGGCCTGACGCCACGCAAAGTCGCGCTCGCCGAGCAGGTGGTCGGCGGGCAGCAGCACATCGTCGAAGGTTACCTGATTGAACTCGTGGTCGCCGTTGGGAAACGGGACCGGGCGGATGGTGATGCCCGGGGCCGTGAGGTCGACGAGAAACTGGGACAGGCCATGGCGGCGGTCGTCGGGATTGACCGGCGTGGTCCGGAAAATCCCGATCATGTAGTCGCTCACATGAGCCAGGGAGGTCCACAGCTTGGTGCCGTTGAGGCGCCAGCCGCCGCCGTCGACAGGTTCGGCTTTGGCCTTGGCGGCGAACAGGTCGCTGCCTGAATTCGGCTCGCTCATGCCGATGCAAAAGGTCAGTTCGCCCCGGGCGATGCGGGGCAGGATATCCGCCTTTAGGGCCTCGCTGCCGTGGTTGAGGATGACCGGGCCACTTTGCCGGTCGGCCACGAAATGGGCCCGGGTCGGGGCGCGGGCGGCGAGCAGTTCCTCGGTCACCACGTAGCGCTCCAGGTAGCTGCGTTCAGCCCCGCCGTATTTTTTCGGCCAGGTCATGCCGAGCCAACCCCGAGCGCCAAGCTTGCGGCTGAACTCGCGGTCGGCGCCGATGCGGGTACTTGGGTTGTTCGGGTCGAAACCGCCGGCGGCGATTTCCTCGCTGAGAAACCGGCGGACCTCGGACCTCAGGGTCTCCATGACCTCGGGCTTGGGTTGGTAGTCGAAGGCGACACTCATGCCGCGGCCACCGCG
Organism: Pseudomonadota bacterium; assembly: GCA_036339655.1. GTDB lineage: Bacteria > Pseudomonadota > Alphaproteobacteria > JAAXGF01 > JAAXGF01 > JAYZAP01. The sequence continues at coordinate 1,813 of JAYZAP010000147.1, forward strand.
CCGGCGGTCAGGGCGGCCCAATGGGCGTCGGCCTCGGTCGCGGCTATGCTGTGGCCCAACAGCTCCGCCCAGTCGGACTCGGTGCCGAAATCGTCGCGCCAGGCCCACAGGCGCTGGGTGTAGCGGTGCAGCAGGTGCTCCCCGGTATAGCCGATGGCGCCGAACACCTGATGGGCGATGCGGGCGCCTTCGTAGGCCGCCTCGCCAGTGCGCACCTTGGCGCAGGCGGTGGTGAAGAACGCCCGTTCGTCGTCCTGGCCCAGGTTGACCACGGCGTCGTCGGCCACCACCGAGGCGGCGGCGGTCTCGCCGGCGAAGGTGGCCAGGTGGTGCTGGATCGCCTGGAACTTGGCGATGGGCCGACCGAAAGCCCTTCGGTCACCGGCATAGTCCACCGTGTGCCCGAGGGTTGCCGCCAGGGCGCCGGCCATCTGACAGGCGCGAAGGGCGGCGCCGGCCATGACCCCGTCGAATGCTCTGCCGTGGGACAGCCGGCCCATGGCGTCCGGCTCGGCGTTGTCGAAACAAACCCGGACACGGCGGTCGCCGGCATAGTCGCGGCGGCTTGCCTTGATGTGTTCGGTGACGTCGAGGCGCGCCACGGCCAAGTCGCCCGACGGCCCTTCGGCCAGGACGATGGCGGTGGCGCCGTCTTCGGTCAGGGGAATTTCCTTGGCGACACCGTTGAGACGGCCAAGGCCATCGATAGAAATGGTCTCGCCGGGCCTGGTTGGCGCGAAGGCCACCATGCCGGGCGTCAGGTCGAGGCCGGCGAGCCCGGTCCAGCGGTTGGCCAGCATGGTCTCGATGAGCGGTACGGCGACGGCGTGACCGCCGGCAATACGGGCAATACGGCCGACGGCGACCGCGTCGAGCCCGGCGCCGCCGGTGGCTTCGGGCGCCCAGGCGGTGGGGATGCCGGCGTCTTCCAGGGCCTGCCACAGGCATTGGCGCCAGTCGCCGTCCGGGTCGAGGGCGATGGCCTGGGGCTCCGCCAGGTCGCTGAACAGCCGCCCGACCGTGGCGGCGATGATGTCGAGTTCTTCGCTCACCGCGTCATTCGCCCTTGAACACCGGCGTGTGGCGCGCGTTCATGGCGGCTACACCTTCCGCGAAGTCGCTGGTCGCGGTCAGGCGGATTTGCTCGGCCAGTTCGTGGGCCAGCATGGCCTCGACCTCATCGGCCAGGCCGTCGCGCTGGGTGGCGCGGGTCGAGACCATGGCCAGCGGCGCGTTGGTGGCAATCTCGGCCGCCAACTCGTGGGCCGTGGCGCGAACCTGGTCTTGGGCCACCAGTACGTCAATCAGACCGATACGCGCCGCCTCTTCGCCGCCGAGGCGGCGGCTGGTATAGAGCATCATGGCGGCGGCCTGACGGCCGACGGCGCGGGGCAGGGTGACGCTGAGGCCGAAGCCGGGGTGGAAGCCGAGCCTGGTGAAGTTGGCGCTGAGTCGGGCCTCGGGGCAGGACACCCGGAAATCCGCGGTCATGGCGAGGCCGAGGCCGCCGCCGACGGTCGCGCCATGAACCGCCGCGACCACGGGTTTGGAGAAGCGGAACATGCGGATGCCTTGCTCGTAGACTTTCGAGGCGCCGGTACGGGCGCCGGAGTCATCGCGGCCGGCCAGGTCGGCGCCCGCACAAAACGATTTACCCTCGGCGGCCAGTACCACGGCCCGGCACGCCGGGTCACCGTCGAGGGTGTCGAGGGCATCGGCGATGTCGCGCAACATGGCGAGGTCGAAAAAGTTGTGCGGCGGCCGCCGCATTTCGATGGTGCTGACGAAATTTGTCGTCGCTACGGCGATTTCGCTCATGCCTATCGTCCCTTGGAATAGTGGCCCGCCGTGGCGCCGGCGAGGCGGCCGAACACCGCGCCCGATGTTAGCCCGGTGCCGCCCGGGTAGTTGAAATAAAATAGTCCGCCGACCAGTTCCCCGGCGGCATGAAGGCCAGGCAGGGGGGCGAGGTCGCCGTCAAGCACCCGCCCGTCA
>JAYZAP010000148.1:0-4748 GCA_036339655.1 Pseudomonadota bacterium
ATCTGAGTAAAGGCATCTCCGAACCATTTTACATAGATGAATTGGGTGACATTTTCGACGCGCGGTAATGCCAGGGGAAGCGGAATGAACAAGCTAACGATCGAGCAAGCACGAGCGATGACCGACCATGCCTTCGCCGGGTCGCGTGTCCATCCGTCAATTCTCCTGGCGGCGGCCGTTGTTGACCATCAGGGCCATTCATTGCTGTTGACGCGTGAGCCGGGCGCGCCGCCCCTGTTATTGGATATCGCCCAAGCCAAAGCAAAATCCTGTGTGGCGATCGGTATGCCGACGCGGGCCATCATGGATTTGGCGCTCAAAAAACCGACTTGGTTTGAAAGTGCCTCGCGGGTCGCACAGAGCAGTACCGGTACGCCGCTCTGGGGAGCGCTTGGTGGCGTTATTATCCGCGACGACGAAGGCAGTCTACTCGGTGCGATTTCCATTGCCGGGGATACGGGGGCTGGCGACGAAGCCCATTCCAAGGCAGCGATTGAGAGTGTTGGTCTCGTCGCCGATGTGAACGGCCTGGATGTGGTGTGGTCGCGCCGACAAACCAGCGAACACAATACTTTCAACAATTCACGTGGGCTGGCTCTGACAACGATCTGTTACACAATTCACATGTTTGAGGGCCAGCATGGCTAATATAGAGGAAGTTCAAATTTGTATCATTGGCGCAGGCGCCATTGGGCGCGCGGTCATTGACCGGCTTGTAAACGGTACGAGCGTTCCGCCAGAAAATATCACAGTCGGGCGAGGTCGGCTGTGGCAGGGAGAAGGCAAGCAACCCGAAGCGCACGATCTGCTCGCCCCGGTCTACGACTGGTTCACGGAAGGCTTCGGCACCGCCGATCTCAAGGATGCCAAGGCCTTGCTCGACGCCCTCGCCTGAGTAGCCCCTATTCCTGCCCCCGTGACTTCATGAGGCGGGCCTTATCGCGTTTCCATTCGCGGTCTTTTACGGTGGCGCGCTTGTCGTACTGGCGCTTGCCCTTGGCCAGGCCGAGGTTGGTTTTGGCCAGGCCGTGGTCGTTGAAGTAGATGGACAGGGGCACCAGGGTCATGCCGTCGCGTTGCAGGGCCATGGTGAGCTTTTGAATCTCGCGCTTGTGGAGTAGCAGCTTGCGCGGCCGGCGGGGCGGGTGGTTCTCGCGGTTGCCGCCGGCGTATTCTGCAATATGGGCGTTGAGCAGGAAGATGTCGTTGTCTTTCACCGAGGCGTAGGCCTCATTGATGTTGGCGCGGCCCTCGCGCAGGGACTTGACCTCGGTGCCGGTCAGCATCATGCCGGCCTCGAAGGTCTCCTCGATGAAATAGGTGTGGCGCGCCTTGCGGTTCCGCGCCGCCAGCCGCCGTTCCGGCTCTTTCTTTCGGGCCATCGCCCCGGCCCTCGCCCCCGGTACCGGTCGCTAGTTGAGAACGCCGGCCGAGCGCATGGCAGCCTCGACCTTGGCCTTGGTCTCGTCCATGGTTTCGACCAAAGGCAGCCGCACCCGGGCGTCACACAGGCCGAGCAGGCTGGCGGCGTATTTCACTGGCCCCGGGCTGGCCTCGACGAACAGCGCGGCGTGTAGCGGCATGAGTCGTTGTTGAATGGCCAGGGCCTCGTCGTGCTTGCTGGCCTGCCAAGCTAGATGCATATCGGCGCATTGCCGCGGCGCCACGTTGGCGGTCACCGAAATGCAGCCGTGACCACCATTGGCCAACAGTGACAGCACGGCGGCATCCTCGCCGGACAGCTGCGAGAAATCGCCGCCGCAGGCGGCCGTTGTCCTGAGCGGCCGCACCGGGTCGGCGGTGGCGTCCGTGACGCCGACCACCTTGGGCCGCTTGGCCAGACGCGCCATGGTCTCGACGCTCATGTCGACCACGCTGCGCGGCGGAATGTTGTAAATCACCATCGGCAAATCGATGGCGTCGTGAATCGCCTTGAAGTGCTGGTAGAGGCCTTCCTGGGTCGGCTTGTTGTAGTAGGGCGTCACTTGGAGGCTGGCGTCGGCGCCGGCGGCCTTGGCGTGGCGGGTCAGGGAGATCGCCTCCTCGGTCGAATTCGAGCCGGCGCCGGCAATGACCGGCACCCGACCCTTGGTTGCCTCGATGCACAGGTCGACAACCCGCTCGTGCTCGCCATGGCTGAGGGTCGGCGACTCGCCGGTGGTGCCGCAGGGCACCAAGCCATGGGTGCCTTCGGCAATCTGCCACTCGACCAGGGACTGGTACTGATCTTCGCTGACCGATCCGTTGGCGAACGGCGTGATCAGGGCAACGTAGGAACCGGTGAACATGGCTCCGTCCTCTCGAAAATGCATGATTTTGCCGAACATAGCGACAACCTTCGCTCCGGGCAAGAGACCGTCGGCGGTTGTCCGGTCCGGCTGCCTGCGCCTATCATGACGGTCATTGGGTTTCGGGAGTAGCCGTCGCGGTGACAACCTTGCGTTCTCTTCTCGGCGGTATGGTGTTGGTGGCTGCCCTTACGGCGCCCGCGCGAGCCCAGGATTTTGTACCCCTGCCCGACGACCATGCACTCAATGGCGCGGCCGTCGCCCTGGCCGAGGCCGGCGAATGGGACCGCGCCTACGCCCTTGCCGCCAAGGGAAACCTTCCGGCTCTGGTCAAGGTGGTGACCTGGATCCGCCTGACCAAGGCCCAGCCGGTGCCGCCGTTCGAGGAAATCATCGCCTTCATTGAAACCAATCCGGATTGGCCGGCCATGGCGACCCTGCGCCGGCGCGCCGAGGCCGCCATCAACGACACAACCGACAAACGGCGTGTGGCCGAATGGTTCGTGGTCCATCCACCGCTCAGCGGCATCGGCAAAATGTGGTTTGCCGAAGCCCACCTCATCGCCGGCGACCATGCGACCGCCACCGCCGTGCTACGCGACGCCTGGGTTACCGGCGATTTCGCCTACCGCGAAGAAAAGACGTTCTACGCGCGCCATCGCAAGCGGCTTACCCTCGACGATCACATCGCCCGGCTCGACCGTCTGCTGTGGGACGGCAAGCGCGGCGCTGCGCGGCGCATGTGGCGCCGTGTCGATACCGACCATCGCGCCCTGGCCGAGGCGCGGGCTGCGCTGCGTGCTTTTGCCGGCGGAGTCGATGGCGCTATCGCCCGGGTTCCCGCCGCGCTCCGCGACCATCCCGCCCTGTGGTACGAGCGCCTGCGCTGGCGCCGCCGCAAGGGCCGCGACGAAAGTGCCCGGGAAATTATAGCCGCCCTGCCCGACGACCTCATCGAACCGGCGGCGTGGTGGAAGGAAATTCAAATCGAGACCCGCCGGGCGATTGCCGACGGGCTAATTACCGAGGCTTACGAATTCGCCAACCACCATCGACAAACCGAAGCTCTGCCCCTATCCGAAGCCGAATGGCTAGCCGGCTGGGTCGCCCTTAGTTTTCTTCATGATCCCGACGTCGCCTACGCCCATTTCGCCCTGCTACACACCGCGGTGCGCTATCCCATTAGCGTCGCGCGCGGCGCCTATTGGACAGGCCGGGCCGCCGTGGCGAGCAACGACCCGGTGCTGGCGCGCCACTGGTTCGGTGCCGCCGCCCAGTTTCCAACCACGTTCTACGGCCAGCTCGCCTTGGCCGCCCTGGGTGGCCAGGGACTGTTTATGCCGCCGCCGTCGCCCTCCCCCAACGCCGCCGATGTCGCCGCCGTCAATGGTCACGAGCTCACCGCGGTAGTGCGGGCATTGGCAGAGTCCGGGCATAAGGAATTGCTGCGTCCCTTTGTTTTCCAGCTTACCGATCTCGCCGCGACAGCGGGTCAACGGCGATTGGTGGCCGCTGTTCTCGCCACCGCCGGCCGGCCCGATTTTGCCGTGTTGGTTGCCCGTCGCAGTGCCAGCAAGGGTACAGCCCTGATCGAATTCGGCTATCCCCTGATCGGCCAGCCCCAGGGATCGGGGCCGGGTTCCGCCGTCGATGATGCCCTGATATTGGCCATGATGCGCCAGGAAAGCGGCTTCGACCAGTTCGCCGTCAGCCCCGCCGGGGCGCTCGGCTATTTGCAGCTCATGCCGGCGACCGCGCGTACCGTGGCCAAGAGCCTGGGCCTGGCTTACAGCAAGGCCCGCCTCACCGCCGACCCGGACTACAACCTCACCCTGGGCCGCGCTTTCATCGCCCACCTGCTGGACAACTACGATGGCTCTTACGCCCTGGCGCTGGCTGGCTACAACGCCGGCCCGGCGCGGGTGCGGCGCTGGGTCCGGCTGTACGGCGACCCGCGCCTCGGCGAAATCGACATCGTCGATTGGATAGAGCTGATTCCCATTTCGGAGACCCGCAACTACGTACAGCGGGTCATGGAGGCGGTGGCAATTTACCGCTTTCGCCTGGGCCGGCCGGCCCCAGAACACGGTCTGCAGCTCGACCTGCATCGCGGAATCACTGTAAATTGAGGTCTGGTACCCAGGAGAAGTAATGACCCACCCTCGCTTCAATCAAATCGGCGCCTGTGTGTTCGACGCCTACGGCACCCTGTTCGACGTTCACTCGGCGGCAGCCCGCTACCGCGACGATTTGGGTGATGTGGCCGGCGCCGTATCCCGGACCTGGCGCGACAAGCAATTGCAATACACCTGGCTGCGCAGCCTCATGGGCAGCCAACACCACGTCGACTTCTGGCAGGTCACCGGCGATGCCCTCGACTTCGCTCTCGAGACCCACAGGGTCGACAATCAAGACCTGCGCGACAAGCTTCTCGCCTGCTACCTGGAACTCGACGCCTAT
>JAYZAP010000149.1:0-4116 GCA_036339655.1 Pseudomonadota bacterium
TTCCCAGCGATCTCGACTTAACGCCGGAGGCCCTGCCCGACGGCATCGAGGCCCAGACCCACAAGGTCATGAAGAACCTTACGACCATCCTCAATGGCGTCGGCCTCGGGCTCGGGAACGTCGTGTCAGCACGGGTGTTCCTGACCCATTTCGACGAAGATTACCGGCGCATGGATGCGGTCTATGAGAGCTATTTTCCGGTCGATGGCCGGCCGGCGCGGACCACAGTCGGTGTCATCGGACTGGCCTCGGCCGCCCGGGTCGAAATCGATTTCATCGCCCGCCGGCCGTGACCGGGCCGTAACGTCTCTTCACAACTTGGTCAGCGCCCCTGTTGCCAGGGGGCCGGGGACGGTATGTGATAGGAGTGGCAACCATGGTGGAACGCGGTGACTCATAGCGTTCCCGTCGAGGACAAAAACGGCAGTCGGAAGTCGGCGTTGCGCCGGCTGTGGCCGATTGCCGCGCTGCTCGTGGCGGTGCTGCTGCTGGCCGTGTTTGGGCCTGACAATCAGACGATCTTCGCCATGCTTCGGGAGCATCGGGCAAGCCTGCACGCTCTGATCACCGACCATGCGGTGATGGCCGTTGTGACGTTCATGGCGATCTACGCCCTGGCAATCGCCTTCTCGGTTCCCGGCGGCGCCATGATGACCTTGGTTGGCGGCTTTCTGTTCGGTCCGCTATGGACCACAATCTATGTGGTGTTCGCAGCCACGGTGGGTGCTACCGTCCTGTTCCTGGTCGCTCGCACCGCCGTTGGCGACCGTCTACGCTCGCGGGCCGGGCCGTGGATGGCCAAGATGGAAAGCGGCTTTCAGGACAACGCCATGAGCTATCTCCTGGTGCTGCGTCTGGTGCCGCTGTTTCCGTTCTTCGTGGTCAATCTGGTGCCTGCATTCCTCGGCGTGCCGTTGCGCACCTATGTGGTCGGCACGTTTTTCGGCATCATCCCCGGCACCTTCGTGTTTGCCCTGGCCGGCGGCGGATTGGGCAAAGTGCTGGACGCCAGCGGCGATTTCGACGTCGCCATAGTGCTGACCCCGGAGATCGTCGCCGCCCTGGCCGGCCTCGCCGTGCTGGCCCTGGTGCCGGTGGGCTACAAGGCCTACCAGGCGCGCAAGGCGCCGCCAGACAATGACTGATAGGGGCAATGACTGACATCAAGGTCGATATCTGTGTCATTGGCGCCGGATCGGGCGGCCTGTCGGTGGCCGCCGGGGCGAGCCAGATGGGCGCCCGGGTGGCGCTGGTCGAGCGCGGCGCCATGGGCGGTGACTGCCTCAACTACGGCTGCGTTCCGTCGAAGTCGCTGCTCGCCGCCGCCCACGCCGCCCAGGGCATTCGCGACAGTGGCCGGTTTGGCGTCAACGGCAGCGAGCCGGCCATCGATTTCGCCGCTGTTCACGACCACGTCCAGGGCGTTATCGCCGGCATCGCGCCCCTCGATTCGGTCGAACGCTACGAGGGTCTGGGCGTGACGGTAATCCAGGCCGCCGCCCGCTTCACGGCGCCCGACCGGGTCGCGGCCGGCGGCGACACAATCCGCGCCCGGCGTTTCGTGGTCGCCACCGGCAGTCGCCCTATGGTGCCGCCGATCCCCGGCATCGAGAGCGCGCCCTACCTGACCAACGAAACCATTTTCGACCGGACTGAAGTGCCCGAGCACCTGGTTGTCATCGGCGGCGGGCCGATCGGTGTCGAACTGGCCCAGGCCCACCGCCGGCTCGGCGCCCGGGTCACTGTGGTCGAGATGTTCTCACTGTTGAACAACGATGATCCCGAACTGGTCGATGTGGTGCGCAACCGCCTGCGCGCCGAGGGTGTGAATATCCACGAGGGCGTGGCCGTGGCCCGGCTCGAGCCCCGCGACAACGGCATCACCGTGACCGTGAGCTATGACGGCGCCGAGCGCGCCATCGACGGTTCGCATCTGTTGGTGGCGGCCGGCCGCGCGCCCAACGTCGACGACCTCGGCCTCGACGCCGCGGGCATCGATTTCAGTCCCAAGGGTATCGTGGTCGACCGCCGGCTGCGAACCAGCAACCGCCGGGTCTTCGCCATCGGCGATGTCGCCGCCGGCGCCCCCATGCTGACCCATGTGGCCGGTTATCACGCCGGTATCGTCATTCGCAATGCCCTGTTCCGGCTGCCGGCCACGGTCGACTATGGGGCGTTGCCCTGGGTCACCTTCAGCGATCCGGAACTGGCCCAGGTCGGCCTGACCGAAGCCCGGGCCACGGAAGCCGGTCACAAGATTCAGGTGTTGCGTTGGCCGTTCGCCGAGAACGACCGGGCGCGGGCCGAGGCCGCGGCCGCCGGCCTTGTCAAGGTGGTGACCTCGGCGCGCGGCCGCATTCTCGGCGCCGGCATGGTCGGCGCCGGCGCCGGCGAGCTGATTCAATCCTGGGAACTGGCGATCCGCGAAAAACTCAAGATCGGCGCCATGGCTCAGTTGATGGCGGCCTATCCGACCCGGGGCGAGGTCAGCAAGCGTGCCGCCGGTAGCGCCTTCATGGCGAAACTGACCAGCGAGGGCACCCGCGGCCTGGTGCGTTTCCTCGCCCACTTCGGGTAACATGACGCAGCCCAACCCCATCAATTTTGGTGGGGTTTTCTGTATCCGCCAGCTTACTGTCCGCATAATTGTAGGATTGACTAGGAGTGGGACAGGTCCTGCTCAATCCAACTGCAGCGTCAGCGACTTGAGGTAGTCGCTTTCGGGCAGGGCCGGGTGGCTAGGGTGGTCCGGGGCAGCGCCGGCGGCACGCAGAATTCGGCCGCCGCGGCCGGCGTCGATGAGACCGCGTGATACCGCCTCGGCGAAGGCCGGGGCCTCGGCGTTGTGCGAGCATGACGCGACGAACAGGAAGCCGCCGGGAGCGACCAGGGCGGCGGCGAGGCGGGTCATCTTGCGATAGCCTCGCAGGCCGGCCTTGAGTCCCTTGCGGTTCTTGACGAAGGATGGCGGGTCGGCGACGACCACGTTATAGCGTTCACCGGCCGCGGCGCGGCGCGTCATCTCGGCGAAGGCCTCGCCCCGTTCGAATTGGCAACGTTCCGTGACGCCGTTGAGCCCCGCCGCTTCGGCGGCCAGGGCCAGGGCGCTTTCCGAACGGTCGAGACAGGTCACCCGGGTGGCGCCGGCGACCGCCGCAGCCACCCCGAATCCGCCGGCATAGCTGTACACATCGAGCACGTCGGCGCCCCCGGCGAGGCTCGCCACGAAGGCGCGGTTGTCGCGCTGGTCGAAGAACCAGCCGGTCTTCTGCCCGGCCAGGGGGTCGGCCAGGAACCGGACGCCGTACTCGGCGATTTCAACGGACCCTTCAACTTCGCCGGCGATAACCTCGACGCGGCTTTTCAGACCCTCGAATTCTCGCACCGGGCTGTCGCCGCGCAGCACCACGGCGCGCGGCGCATAGAGGTCAACGAGGGCGTCGAGCAGGGCCGGGGTCAGGCGCTCCATGCCGGCGCTGTTGACCTGGCAGACGAAGACGTCACCGAAGCGGTCGACAGCGAGGCCCGGCAGGCCGTCGGCCTCGGCATGGATTAACCGGTAGTGGGGCGCCGTCACCAGTCGTTCGCGGAGCGCCAGGGCGGCGACGAACCGGTCGCGGAAGAAGCCGGTGTCGATGACCATGTCGCCATCACGGGCCAGCAGGCGGAGCGCAATCAGCGAGTGCGGGTTGAACGTGGCGCAGCCGAGAACCTCGCCGCCGGCGTCGGCCACCCGGACCACTGCGCCGGGCGCCAGGGCCTTGGCCTCGGCGTCCATGCGCAGCTCGTTAGAAAACGCCCAGGGGTGGCCCTGACGCAGGCGCTTGGCGTGGCCGGGCATGACATGGACGGTGGGGCGGTCAGAGTTCGACATGGCGGCGCAGTCTACGCGGCGGCGCGCCGCAAACAAGATGCTTCGTTGCGACCAATTCGTGCGTTAGGATTTGTTAACGCAATCGTGGATGTGGGGAATTGGCTCAGGGCGTAAAAAATAGTCTGGCCGATGTCGAGTTGCTGTCGGAGCTGTCGCCCGACAGTCTGGCCACGTTGGAGAAGCGGGCTCGCTTTCGCCGCTATTTGGCGAAGGAGTTGGTCTTCGACCTGGAGAGTGGCGGC
>JAYZAP010000150.1:0-2198 GCA_036339655.1 Pseudomonadota bacterium
ATGGCGTAGTCGCGCAGTCGCTCGGCACGGGCCCAGGCGGTTTCCTGGCCTTCCTGGGGACGCGGGATGCCATCCCACTTGCGGCAGATGTAGAGCGGCATAAGCAGGTGAAAGCCGTCGTAGGCGTGGGACGCGAAGCTCAGGGGCGACAGGCAGGGCACGCAGATATCGATGGCGAGCTCTTCGCGGATTTCCCGGTCAAGGGCTGCTTCGGGGGTTTCGCCGGCTTCGACCTTGCCGCCGGGAAATTCCCACAGCCCGGCCATGGTCTTGCCCTCGGGCCGCCGGGTCAGCAGCACCCGGCCGTCGGTATCGACCAGGGCCACGGCGGCGACCAGCAGGATTCCCGGTTTAGCGGTTGAGCCAGTCATCGCGGGTCATTTCGTAGATATCGACATCCTGGTCCGCGTCGCGGGCCGGGGCCGGCGAGGTTTCATGGCCGACGACGGTCATGCGTAGCTTTGCCATAATGCGGGACGCCGCGCCGTTCTCAGGAACTACATTGCCGTGCACCACGGACAGGTTCAAGGTTTCGAAGTCGAAGCGCAAAATTTCAGCCACCGCTTCGCTGGCGTAGCCTTGGTCCCAGTGTGTGCAGCCAATCCAGTAACCGAGTTCCGCCGCGTCACGCCCCGCCCCGAGCCCGAGCCCGACACCGCCAATCAGCGCGCCGCCGTTCTTGAGCTGGATGAAGAAAGGCGCGCTACGTCGGTTGCTCGCCCCGGCGCGGGCGGCCCTGATGAAGTCGACGGCGTCGGACCGGCCATAGGAAAACCGAATTCGCGCCGTATAGCGAACCACCTCCAGGTCGTTGGCCTGGCCGGCCATGGCGTCGGCGTCGCGCTCTTCCGGAAGCCGCAGGGCCAGACGCGCCGTGCTCAGCTCGACGCTCACGACCGATAGTCGGCGTTGATGTCGATATAGCCGTGGGTCAGGTCACAGGTCCACACCGTTGCCTTGCCCCGGCCGACGCCGACATCGACAGCGATGTCGATGTGGCTGCCTTGCATGTGGGGCGCCACCTGGGCTTCGTCATAATCGGGATGCACCTCGCCGTATTCGGCGATGAGCACGCCGCCCATGGAAATGCTCATGCGGTCGCGGTCGGCCTTCTCGCCGGCTTTGCCCACCGCCATGACGACCCGGCCCCAGTTGGCGTCGGCCCCGGCGATGGCGGTCTTGACCAGGGGCGAATTGCCGATGGCCAGGCCGATGCGCCGGGCGGCCCGCGCCGAGGCCGCGCCCGAGACTTTGATGGTGATGAATTTTTGTGCCCCCTCGCCGTCGCGCACCACCTGCTGGGCAAGGTCGACGAGAACTTCGTTGAGGGCCTTGCGGAAGCTGCCGAGCCGCGCCTCGCCGGCCCGGATTACCAGCCCGTGGTTGGCCTGCCCGGTGGCGAAGGCGAGCAGGGTGTCGCTGGTCGAGGTGTCGCCATCGACGGTAATCGCGTTGAACGACCGGTTGGCACCGCGGGCCAGCATGGTTTGCAGCATGGGTGGCGGGATGGCTGCGTCTGTGAAGACGAAGCTCAACATGGTCGCCATGTCCGGCGCAATCATGCCCGAGCCCTTGGCGAAGCCCGAGACGGTCACGGTCTCGCCGTCGATGCGGGCCGTACGGGTGGCGCCCTTGGGGAAGGTGTCGGTGGTCATGATGGCCCGCGCCGCGGCCTCCCAGGCGCTCCCGTCGAGGGCCGCCGCCAGGCCCGGCAGGGCGGCCTCTATCTTGCCGGCGCTCAAGGCCTCGCCGATGACCCCGGTGGAGGCGATGAAGACCTGTTCAGGCCCGGCCCCGATGCAGGCGGCGGCGGTCTCTGCGGTGCGGCGCACGGCGGTTCGCCCGGCGGCGCCGGTGAAGGCATTGGCGTTGCCGGCATTGACGACCATGGCACGGGCCGTGCCACCCTTGAGGATGGCACGGCACCACTCGACAGGCCCCGATGCGGTCTGTGATCGGGTAAACACCCCGGCGGCCGTGGTGCCGGGCGCCAGCTCAATCAGGGTCAGGTCGCTACGCCCGCGATAGCGCTCGCCGCACTCGGTGGCGGCAAGGCGCACCCCAGCGATGTCCGGAAGGGCGGGAAAGGCGGCGGGCGCGAGGGGTGAAATCGGCGTCATGGCCGGCGCATCATGCACAGGGAATGGGCTCTCAACAAGTCCCCACGCGTGCCGGCAGCCGTTGACGAAACCCCCGAC
>JAYZAP010000151.1:0-4144 GCA_036339655.1 Pseudomonadota bacterium
ATAACGGAAATGTCTTGATGACTCTGGATGCGATTGCCGACGAAATGCCCACATGGGTCAAACGTGGCGGTGGCGGTTGTATTGGCATCTGGTGCGTGACCGACCGGGCAACCGGCGAAAAACTTGGCGACACGTTCCTGCTGCCGCAACCGATTGACGAGGATGACACCAACTGGGACCTGGTCGTACCTAACGCCATGCCGCCCAGTTATGTAGAGGTTGGCTATTATTTTAAGAAGTCGGCCTGGGGCAACGGTACGCCACCGAGGCCTGCCGACGCCTGTTGCGCTTCGCCTTCGAGGAGACGGCCCTCGACGAGATCGTCGCTACCGTCGATGAGGCGCACGAGGTCTCACGTAAGGTCCTCGAAAAATGCGGTCTGACCTATCAGGGAATTCGCCGCGCCTACGCCGAGGACGCGCCGTTCTATATCATCACCCGTGAACAGTGGGTCGAAGATCTTAGGTCGTAGATAGAGCGGCTACCTGGCCAACGCCCAGATGTCGTCGGCGAAGTACTGCATGTTGTCGAGCGACGCCTCCAGGGTGTCGCGGCGGAAGCCGAGCAGCAGGTCGCCGACGCCCATGGCCTCCAGGGCCTGGATGTCCTCGGCGATGGTCGCTTCGGAGCCGGTCAGCAGCTTGCGCTGGCCATCGTCGGCCTTGGCCTCTTCTGTCGACCAGCCGGTGTAGAGGGCGACACCCATGGAGGCAGGGTCGCGGCCGTGGTCCTCGGCGAGCCGGTGCAGGCGGGCGATGCCGCCGGCCATTCGGTCCAGAGTGTCGAGTCGGTGGCGCGGATTGGAGTCGATGGGGTGCCAGGCATCGCCGTGGCGCACGGCGCGGCGTATGGCGGGGAGGCTCTCGCCGCCGACCCAGATCGGCGGATGGGGTTTTTGCACCGGCTTGGGCTCGAAGATGACGTTGTCGAAGTAGACGTGGTCGCCCTGATAACTCGGGTTCTCCTCGGTCCACAACAGCTTGAACGCCTCGAGGTATTCGTCGGTAACCCGGCCCCGCTCCTTGAACGGTGGCGCTTGGACCGCCTCGAATTCCTCCGCCAGCCAGCCGACGCCGATGCCGAGAACCATGCGGCCTTCCGACAGCACATCGATGGTGGCGATGGTCTTGGCCGTGTGCATGGCGCCGCGCAACGGCGTCACCATGACCGAGGCGACCAGCCGCGCGCTGGTGGTGATGGCCGCCAGATAGGCCATGAAGGTGAGCTGCTCGACACTCTCGCCCCAGCCGCTCACCGTCCCGGTTTCCGAATAGGGATAGTGCGACCCGATGGCGCCCGGAATGACGATGTGGTCCGAGATGGTGAAGTGGGCGTAGCCCAACCCCTCGGCACGCTCGACCCAGGCCACCAACGCCGACCGCGTGGCCTGAGGCCCGGTCTCGGGAATACCCATTCCGATTTTCATGATGACGTCTCCTTCAGGCCGGCGCTGCCGGCTGCTCCAAATTGCGCTCCAACGCGCCGACCAGCAGCTTGCGCAATTCCGGCAGGTCGACGCCTTCGGCGGTAGCCTGGGAGCCGGCGCCGCCGTAGAACGAGCCGCTGGCGGCCACGGTATTGGGTGGGTTCTTGGCGTAATCCACGGCTTCGGCCAGGTCGGCGGCGAAGCGCTTGACCACGCCGGGCCGGGTTTGCGGGCCGGTGACGCACATGTGCAGGGCGCTGGGGTATTGCTGGCCGTTGAAGCGCCAGCCCAGGGTCTTCATGTGATCGTTGACGTGATAGATGTCGAACGCGTCCGAGGTGAAGGAGAAGCAGAATGTCGGCGCGCCGAGCAGGCGCAGCTCGGGGACCGCCGTCACCGCGTCCTGCATGGCGAAGGCGGTCTCGAAGATATCCTTGGCCCGTTCCAGATAACCCTCGCGCCCGAGGCTGACCATGGACGCCCAGGTGGCGGCGAGCAGACCGCCGGAGCGGCTGCCGCTGATGCCGGGCGAGGCGTACATGCCGCCGGGCCACAGGGGGTGGCTGAAGAACTGCCCGGCGCGCAGTTCCTTGTGGCGATAGAGCACCACCGAGGTGCCCTTGAGGGCGTAGCCGTACTTGTGGGTGTCGGCCGAGATCGAGGTGACGCCGGGCAGGCGGAAGTCCCACACCGGGATGTCGTAACCCAGGGCCTCGCCCCACGGCAGGATGAAGCCGCCGAGGCAGCCGTCGACGTGGAGGCCGATGTCGTGGGCCACCGCCAGGTCCGAGAGCGCTGCCATGGGGTCGACGGTGCCGTAGGGGTAATTACCCGCCGAGCCGACCAGGGCGATGGTGTTGGGGGTGATGGCGTTAGCCACTGCGTCCACACGGACGCTCATGGTCACCGGGTCGACAGGGGCATGGATGACCTTGATGCCGAAATAGGCAGCGCCCTTGTCGAAAGCGGCGTGGGCGGTGACCGGCAAAATCATCTCGGGCTCGGTGATGCCCTTGGTCTCGCGGTAATACTCGCGGTAGGCCAGCACCGCGCTGATGATGCTTTCGGTACCGCCGGTGCCGACCACACCGCAGGGCTCCTGGCCCGGCGTGTCCTGGGCCACCGCGCCGCCGTGAAGCATGTCCAGGGTCATGGCGATGATTTCCGCCTCGAAACGGGTCTGGCTCGGGCACATGTCGCGCTGCAGGGCGTTGACGTGGGAGTATTCGGCGAAGACCTGGTTGAGGAAGGCGTAGTGCTCGCGGTCACCGCAATAGATGGTTCCGGAACACTGGCCGTCTTCCCACACCTGGTCTTCCCGCGTTGCCATGTCGCGTGCCTGGCGCAGCACCTCGTCGCGCCCCAGGGCCGCGCCGGGAATGGCGTGAAGAGCGCCGTAGCGTTCGGCGTAAGAGTAGGACCGTTTGGGGTTGGGCTTGAGTTTGTCTGACATGGCTAATTCCCGATATTCAACGCGGTGAAGATTGAAATGTTGTTATTGAACGCCGCTACGAACTGACCTTGCATGGCGTCGTAGCGGCCCCGGTACTCGGTCCGTGGCTCATGAACCTGTTTGACATGAAGGAAATCGTCGCCGTCGTCGTGGCTGAGATATCCCAGGCGGGCAAGGGCGCGAAACGCCAGTCCCTTGCACGAGGAGAACCGCGAATCGGCCATCTGGTGGACCGGGCGGTCGAGAATATCGGCGATGATTTGCGGCCACATGTCCGACTGGGCGCCGCCGCCGGCGAACATCAGCCGCTCGAAGGTGGTGCCGACGAACTCTTCCACCGCGTCGTTGAGCCAGCGCAGGTTGAAGGCGATGCCTTCGAGCAGGGCGCGGACCATGTGGTCGCGGGAGGTGTCCACCGAGATATTGAGAAACCCGGCGCGGGCGGCGGAATTCGAAGCCGGCGAACCGGCACCGTTGATCCACGGCAGAAACAGCAGCCCGCCAGCGCCTGGCGGGGTTTTTCTTAACGTCTCGTCGATGGCCTTGAGGCTGTCATCCAGGGCCCGGTCGGGAAACAGCATCCGGCCGAGCATGAGTTCCAGAACCTTACCGCCCATGCCGTTTTCCGCCATCACCATTTGGCGGCCGGGGTACGGCGTTGGCATCGATGCAATGCGGCGATTCAAATCCGATTTGAGGCCATCGACCAGCGCCGAAATATTCGTGGTGGTGCCGATGGAGACGCCGGCCCGGCCAGGCTCCAGGGCGCCGGTGCCGAGCGCCACCGCGTGGTTGTCATTGACTCCGCCGAGCACCTGGACGCCGGCCGGCAGGCCGAGTTCATGGGCGACCTCGGGCCGCACCTCGCCGACCACCGCTTCGAGGTCGAGCAACGGTGGCAGCTTGTCCTCGCCAATGCCGGCTAGCGCCATCAATTCCGGATCGTAGGCGGTCACGTTGGTGGTGCGGTTGTCGGTCAACAGCATCTTGTAGACGCTGGCCTGGTTGGCCGCGATGACACCGGTGAAACACAGGTTGAGGAAGTCGACGGGCTCGAGAAAGGCATGGATACGATCGTAGACTGCCGGGTCACCATGTTTGAAATAGAGCATGTGAGCCAGGGTATCGCGGCCTTCGGGCGACGGTATCAGGCCGTGGATTTTCGTCCAGGTTTCCCGTGCTCGAGGCGCGTCCTCGACCGCCGCCCTTGAATAAGGCGCGCCTCGGGTGTCACGCCACAGCAGCATATTGGCGGCTGCTTCGCC
>JAYZAP010000152.1:0-4201 GCA_036339655.1 Pseudomonadota bacterium
CGCGTTCCGCACCTATGCCGATGCGAGGCATCGCCATGCGGCGCGCGCCTAACCACGGCTTAAGGGGACCCGGTCAAATGGTTCCGTATAATCTTAAGACGCTCTAGACTTCGGATTCCGGCTTTGACAGAGTGGCAGTGATGGACAAACCCGTGAGCGATGATAAAGGCCAGCACGCCTTCGACGACGAGGCTCTACGGTTTCACGCCGAAGGCCGGCCCGGTAAGATTCAGATTTCGCCAACCAAGCCCCTGGCGACTCAGCGGGACCTGTCCCTGGCCTATTCGCCAGGGGTGGCGGTGCCCTGCCTGGCCATCGAAAAAGACCCCCTGCTGGCCTATGACTACACCGCCAAGGGCAATCTCGTGGCGGTGATTTCCAACGGCACCGCTGTACTCGGTCTCGGCAACCTCGGCGCTCTGGCGTCAAAGCCGGTGATGGAAGGCAAGGCGGTGCTGTTCAAGCGCTTCGCCGACATCGACGGCATCGACCTCGAAGTCGACACCGAGGATGTCGACGAATTCGTCGACTGCGTGCGGTTTCTCGGCAAGAGCTTCGGCGGCATCCATCTCCAGGACATCAACGCGCCCGAGTGCTTCATCATCGAACAGCGCCGGCGCGAACTGCTCGACATTCCGGTGTTCCATGACGACCAGCACGGCACCGCCATTATCGCCGCCGCCGGGCTGATCAACGCGCTCCATCTCACCGACCGCGAGTTCAGCGAGGCGCGGGTCGTGGTCAACGGCGCCGGCTCGGCGGGTATTGCCTGTGTCGAGCTGATTAAGAGCATGGGCACACGGGCCAACAACGTAATCCTGTGCGATACCAAGGGCGTCATTTACCAGGGCCGTGAAGACGGCATGAACCAGTGGAAGTCCGCCCACGCCACCAACACCGATCGGCGTACCCTGGCCGAGGCTCTTGACGGCGCCAACGTGTTGTTCGGCCTGTCGGCCAAGGGCGCCGTGACCGCCGATATGGTCACCTCCATGGCCGACAACCCGATTATTTTCGTCATGGCCAACCCGGATCCAGAAATCACACCTGAGGAAATTGCCGCGGTGCGTGACGACGCCATCGTCGCCACCGGGCGCTCGGACTATCCCAACCAGGTCAACAACGTGCTCGGCTTCCCCTATATTTTCCGGGGCGCGCTCGACGTTCTCGCCTCGACCATCAACGACGACATGAAGATCGCCGCCGCCAAGGCTATTGCCGGCCTCGCCCGCGAGGACGTGCCCGACGAAGTGGCGGCGGCCTATGCCGGCACTCGCCTGCAATACGGCAAGAACTACATCCTGCCGGTGCCGTTCGACCCTCGGATGATATCCCGGGTCGCCCCGGCGGTGGCCAAGGCGGCCATGGACTCGGGCGTCGCCCGCCAGCCGATCATCGACATGGAAGGCTATGCCCGTGTCCTCAGCGCCCGGCTTGACCCCTCGGCGACCAGTCTTCATCTGGTGTTCGAGCGCGCGCGGGCGCGGCCCAAGCAGATCGTCTTCGCCGAGGGCGAGGAGGAGAAAGTCATCCGGGCGGCGACACTGTGGCGCTCGAGCGGCTACGGAACGCCACTGCTGGTCGGCCGACCCGAGCGCATCGCCGCGACCATGCAGTCCATCGGCCTCGGCGATGTGGCGCCGTTCGAGGTCTACAACGCCGACATCACCGGCGACACCGAGCGCTATGTCGAGCTGTTGTATCGGCGGCGCCAGCGCCACGGCGCCCTGCGTCGCGACTGCCAGCGCTGGGTCAATCAGGACCGCAATGTGTTCGCCGCCTGCATGGTCGCCTGTGGCGACGCCCACGGCATGGTCACCGGCCTGACCCGGAGCTATTGGGGGTCGTTGGAGAAGGTCTCGCGGGTGCTCGACCCGGAACCCGGCCACCGCCTGTTCGGCCTGACCAGTCTGTTGGCCCGGGACCAGACGGTGCTGATCGCCGATACCACGGTGACTGAGACGCCGAGCGCCGACCACCTCGCCGACATCGCCATCCAGAGCGCCGCCAAGGCCCGCGAAATGGGTCATGAGCCACGGGTCGCCCTGCTCTCCTATTCGACCTTCGGCTACCCGCCGACCGGCACCACCACGCGCATCCGCGAAGCCGTCGAGCTGCTCGACGGGCGCGGTGTCGATTTCGAATATGACGGCGAAATGTCGGCCGATACGGCGCTCGATCCCGAGCTCCAGTCGCTGTTCCCGTTCTGCCGCCTGTCGGGTCCGGCCAACGTGCTGGTCATGCCCGGCCTGCACGCCGCCAACATCGCCTCCAAGCTGGTTCAGGAGATGGGCGGCGGCACGGTCATCGGCCCGCTGCTCGTCGGCCTCGAGAAGCCGGTGCAGATCGTCCAGCTCGGCGCCACGGTCTCGGATCTGCTCAACCTCGCCGCCTTCGCCGCCGTGGATGCGGATCGCTAGACGGTCCGCGTTTTTTTCCATCGGCCATAAAGCTTGGCCGGTGGGCGTTCAAGCACCCAATCTTGTATGTGACAGACTGGGGCTCCCGCCGTACGGTCGGCGACCCACCTCTATGTTGCGACCAAGATTGGTGCGGGCTGAAACAAAAATTCCAGCGGGCGCCAGCCTGCGTGGCACCTGAACGCGCTTTCCAATAGCACCACGCCCGGCGATCGGGGACCAAACCAACAAGCCCGCTCTAGCCGTCGGACAGCACGCGAATTTGCCGGTTGGCGACGGTCAGCATGGCGAGGTCGAGGTCCTGGGCGTCGATCTTGCGCAGGTCGTTGATCAGTCGCCGGGTGCGGTCGACCGCGCCCTGGTGGGCCGTGACCCACTTGTTGACCGCGCCGCTCACCGACTTTGATTTTTTACCGCTGGCATCGAGAACTGCAGCGGTCAACACCCGCTGCTGGCCATAGAGATCGTCGACCATGGCGAGCACCGCCTGTCGCTGCCAGTGGGATTCGGCGCTGAACCCGGCGGCGGCGGAACGCAGCCAATCGATACCCAACACCTCGCCGACCTGGAAATAGATATCGCCCACGGCGTCGACCGCCAGGGAATTGCGCTGGGCGGTCTGGACGATATCCGGCGCCGGCGCCAGCACATAGAGACTGGCGACCTGGCGGGCCAGGGTCTTGGGCACGCCGCGGTCGGTGTAGCGGGTCGCGGCGCGGAGCAGTGCCTTGGCCCGGAACGTGCTGAGCACCACTTTGAGATGGCGGCGCAGGGTCTCGATGCCCGGCTTGAAACTGGCCACCGTGGCGGCGATGTCGAGGGGCTGGGACCGGTTGCGCAGAAACCACAAGGTGCCCCGCTCGACCAGCCGGCCAACGTCGAGCAGCAGGTCGATCTGGACCGCCGCCGCGACCTTATTGTCAAGTGCCTCGATGGCCGCCCACAATTGCCGCAGGCCATAGCAGTCGCGGGTGATGGCATAGGCGCGGGCGACGTCGCTGGGGGCGAAGCCATGGTTGTCGACGGCTTCCGCGACAAAGGCGGCGCCAACCCGGTTGATCATGCTGTTGGTCACCGAGGTGACGATGATTTCGCGACGCAGACGGTGGCCGTGAATGACGTTCTCATGGTGCCTTTGCAGCGGCGCGGGAAAATAGCTCACCAAGTCTATGGCCAAGTAGGGGTCTTCCGGCAGTTCGGTCTCCAACAGGGTTTGATAGAGCGTCATTTTGCTGTAGGCGAGCAACACGGAGAACTCCGGCCCGGTGAGGCCGAGGCCGGCCTTTTGGCGTTCGGCCAGGATTTCGTCGTCGGGCAAATCCTCGATGGCGCGATTGAGATCGCCGGTGCGCTCGAGATCGCGCATGAGCCGGGCCTGGGATTCGAGCAGGCGCCCGCCCTGGGCCAGGGCAACGCTGATCGCCTGGGTCTGGCGATAGTTGTCGAGCAGCACCAGGTCGCCGACCTCATCGGTCATCTGGGCCAGCAGATTGCTGCGCTGCTTCGGCGTCATGTCGCCGTTGGCGACAATGTCGCCGAGCAGGATCTTGATATTGACCTCGTGGTCGGAGCAGTCGACGCCGGCCGAGTTGTCGATGGCGTCGGAATAGACCCGGCCGCCGGCCAGGGCAAATTCGATGCGTCCGCGCTGGGTCAGGCCCAGGTTGCCGCCCTCGCCGACCACCCGGCAGCGCAGATCCATGCCGTTGACCCGAAGCTCGTCGTTGTCGCGATCGCCAACCTCGGCGTGGCTTTCGTCGCGGGCCTTCACATAGGTGCCG
>JAYZAP010000153.1:0-8645 GCA_036339655.1 Pseudomonadota bacterium
GGGGTGCCCCGTTGGGCCACAGCGGGCCACGCACCGAACCTACCAAAAAAACTCATATCCCCAAAAAAATACTCTGTATTCTCTGAAGACGCTTTAACCACAATATTTCAAGGGTCAAAATTGGCCGCCGCTACATGCCCGGCCGCAGCATGGTGAAGACGTTGTCGACCACCGTGTAATCCATGTAGCCGAGGCGCGCCACGGGTCTGAATTTTTCCATATCGACGAAGCCGTCGGTGAGGATGCGGTCGTCAATATGAATGCCGACCACGGTGCCGAGTATGATGGCGTTGCGCCGGCCGGCAACCTCCGACGGCAGCTCGACGGTTTGCAGGTATTCGCATTCGAGATGGGCCGGCGCGCCCTTGACCCGGGGCGGCTTGACTGCTGTCGAGCGTTCCATGGTGAGGCCGGCAAGGGTGAACTCGTCGACGTCCGGGGGCACATCGGCCGAGGTCTCGTTCATTTCCAAATGCTGGACTTCGTCGACCACGTTGACCACGAACTCGCCGGTGTCCTCGGCATTCTTCCAGGAATCCTTGCGGCCGTCGGCCAGCGCCCCGCCGCCGGGGCAGAACATCACCACCGCCGGGTCGGTCGACACCCCGTTGAAGAAGCTGTAGGGCCCGAGGTTGAACACGCCGTCGGCGCCGACCGTGGAAATCCAGCCGATGGGCCGGGGCACTACCAGACTCTTGAACGGGTCGCGCGGCAGGCCGTGGGGGTCGTTGCGGGGGTCGTAGAACATGTCGGAGTACCTTG
Organism: Pseudomonadota bacterium; assembly: GCA_036339655.1. Taxonomy (GTDB): domain Bacteria; phylum Pseudomonadota; class Alphaproteobacteria; order JAAXGF01; family JAAXGF01; genus JAYZAP01. Next base: position 763 of record JAYZAP010000153.1, read on the forward strand.
TGGGTTTCAGGCGGCGCGCATGTCGCGCGCGGTGGTGCCGTCGGCGCTACCATCGGCATAGCGTTTGTAGGCGTCGACGTGATAGTCGGCCGAATGGCAGGTTGCCTGAACCGATGGCCGTTGTTCCATGGTCGCCATCCAGGCCCGCAGCCGTTCGCAGCGGGACGGAATTTCGATGCCGCGATACGCGGTGAGCACGGCGAAGCGCTCAAAGTGCGGGTAGTAGTCGAGGTCGACCAGGGAAATCTCGGAGCCGAGAAAATACGGCCCCGCGCCCCCACTGGCGTAGCCCAACTTGGCCAGGGCCTCGTCCTCGATAAAATTGAGCTGGTCGGCAATCGACCGGGCCAGGGCGGCCCGCCGTTCCCGGTCCTGCTCAAGCAGCACCCGGTAGAAGGCAACGGTAAACTTGACGTTGTCGAAATCGATCCAGATGCGCGCCCGGGCCCGCTGGCCGGGGTCCGCCGGCATCAGCGCCGGCGTGGGATAGACCTCGTCGAGATACTGGTTGATGATCGCCGACTCGTAAATCACGTCGTCGCCGCGCTGCAGCACCGGCACCTTGCTGTAGGGCGAGATGGCCTCGAACCACGCCGGTTTGTCCCGCAGGTCTATCTCGCTGTGCTTGAAGTCGAGCCCCTTCTCGAGCAGCGCCAGGTGGCTGCGCTGGGCGAACGGGCAGACCTCGGCTGTGATGAAGTGAAGCTCGGGCACGGCCTGGAGGCTACTCCGCCGCGGCCTGGGCGTGGCGGCTGTAGGACTGGATATAGTAGTCGGGCTGATGCATGGTCGACTGCACGCTGTCGCGCGCCTCCATGGCCTCGGCCCAGGCCTTGAGTCGGGTGCAGCGCTCGGGAATGCCGACGCCGCGATAATGGGTCACCGCCGGAAGGCGCTCGAAGAACGGCCAATACGCGATGTCGACCAGGGAAACTTCCGAGCCCAGCCAAAACGGGTCGCTGCCGAGGGCTTTGAGCCCCCTGTCTTCCATGTATTCCATGCAGGCCGTCAGCTTGGCCGCCTGTTCGGTCTGGACCTCGGCGTCCTTGGCTCCCAGCAGGTCGTAAATGGCTTCGATGAAACGGGTGTTTGAGTAGTCGATCCAAACCCGCGCCTGGGCCCGAAGGAACGGATCGCTGGGCATCAGCGCCGGTTCGGGGAAGGTCTCGTCGAGGAACTCGTTGATGATGACCGACTCGTAGAGCACCTGGTCGCCGCATTTGAGCACCGGCACCTTGCTGTAGGGCGAGACCTCCTCGAACCACACGGGCTTGTTCTTGAGGTCGACCTCGGTGTGTTCGTAGTCGAGGCCCTTTTCGCGCAGCGCCATATGGGTGCGCTGGGCGTAGGGGCAAACTTCGGCGGTAATGAAGTGCAAATCGGCCATGGGACTATCCTCTCGTTCCTGACAGTTATCTGAACCTATACCACTGCCGGCCCGTCAACCAAAGGCCGCAGCCTTCAATTTCGCGAGATCGGCCTTGGGCCGGGCACCCATGTGGCTGATCACCTCGGCGGCGGCGATGCCGCCGAGGCGGGCGCAATCGTCGAGTGCCCACCCTTGGGTGAAGCCATGGAGAAAGCCGGCGGCATAGAGGTCGCCGGCCCCTGTGGTATCGACCACCTCTTCCACGGGCGCCGCGGCGACCGCATGAACCGCCTCGCCGCTGACCACCACCGAGCCTTGTCCGCCGCGGGTCAGGGCGGCGACCTCACAGTGGCCGCGAACCTTATCGAGCGCCGCGTCGAAGCTGTCGACCTGGTAGAGCGACATGATCTCGTCCTCGTTGGCGAACAGGATGTCGATGTGATCGGCCACCAGGTCGGCGAACTCGGCGCGGTAGCGGTCGACACAGAACGGGTCGGACAGGCTGAGCGACACCCGGCGCCCGGCGTCGTGGGCAATGCGGTGGGCCTTGCAAAAGGCCTGCTTGGCCCCCGCTGGGTCCCACAGATAGCCTTCCATATAGGTAACCAAGGCGGATTCTATGAGGGCCGGGTCGACATCCTCCGGGCCGAGTTCGACGCAGGCGCCGAGATAGGTGTTCATGGTGCGCTCGGCATCGGGCGTGACCAGGATGAGGCAGCGCGCCGTCGGCGCGCCATCGGTCGCCATCGGGGTCTCGAAACCGACCCCGACCGTCCGGATGTCGTGGGCGAAGACAGCGCCGAGCTGGTCGTCGTGGACCTTGCCGATATAGGCGCCGCGGCCTCCCAGGGTGGCAACGCCGGTGATGGTGTTGGCGGCCGAGCCGCCGGAAATCTCGATGGCCGACCCCATCTCGTCGTAGAGCGCCTTGGCCTGGGCCGCGTCGATCAGCGCCATGGCCCCCTTGGTCAGGCCGTGCCCGTCGATAAAGCTGTCGTCGGCGTGGGCCAGCACGTCGACAATGGCATTGCCGATCCCCACCACATCAAGCGTCGCGTCGGCCATGGTTGTCGTCCTCAAAGATTGTGAAATTCGTCGGCGGGCGGCGAGTATAACCGCTCCATCGCGCCACACAACGCTTTGCCCCCACCGGGTTGCCGCCAGGCGTCGCAATGGTTACATAAGGTCCGTGTCCGCCGCCGAGGTGCCTGTGCTCAAAGCCTATACCGCCGCCTTCCGCCAGCTTGGCGACCCGCCGATCAAGCGTGTCATCATCGTCGTGGCGGGCTGGACCGCCGGCATCTACCTAATTTTAGGCTTCATGCTGTTCACCTTGGTGTCCGGCTTCGACCCGACCGGCGGCCTGGCCTGGATCGGTATCGAATGGCTGCGCTCGGCGCTGCTCTGGGTGGTTGGCGGGGTCGTAACTATTCTTGGCTTTTTCGTGTTCCTCGCCCTGTTCTGGCTGCTCTTCGTGATCATCGTCCAGACCGTCAGCAGCTTCTATCTCGAGCGGGTGATCGTGGCGGTCGAGGCGCGCCATTACTCATATCTTCCGCCGGCCCGCGCCCAGCCCATCGCCGAGGTGCTGATCTCGACCCTGCAGTTCTTCGGCTTCATGGTGGCGATCAACCTGATCGCCCTGCCGTTCTATTTCATTCCCCTGCTCGGGGTTGGCCTGTTCTACCTGATCAACGGCTATCTCATCGGCCGTGAGTATTTCGAACTAGTGGCATTCCGCCGAGTTGACCGGCGCACGGCGCGGACCATGCGCAAAGCCCAGCGCGGCACGGTGCTGGGAACCGGCCTAGTGACCACCGTGCTGTTCTCGATCCCGCTACTCAATCTGGTGGCGCCGGTGCTGACGACCGCCGTCATGGTCCATCAGTTCCAGGCCATGCTCGGCAGCGACCCGCCACCGGCGCAAGCCGAGACCCCCGAGCCCCAGGACGCCATTGAGGCCGACCATGACTAGGGCCCTGGCGGTATCGGTGTTGTTCCTGGTCCTGGCCGCCTGCGCCGCCGACGGCGGCAAACCGGTAGCCACCGCACCACCGCTCCAACCGGCGCCCGAGCCCGTGGTTGCCGAGGTTGTGCCTGAGCCGGCGCCGGAACCCGTGCCGATCCCGGAGGCCATTATCGAGGCCGCTATCGCCGCCATGACGCCAAGCGATACCGCCGCCCCGACCACTTCGGCCGCACCGGCGCAGCCCCGTATCGACGACGACCCGGCGCAAGTTATGGCGCTCGACAGCGTCGCCCTCGAGGCCCTGCTCGGCGTCCCCAGCTTCAGCCGCCGGGAGACCGGCGTTCAGGTCTGGCAGTACGCCGGCAAAGCCTGCATTCTTGACGTCTACCTCTACGACGACGGACCCAATACCCCCTACCGGGTAACCTACTACGAAATTCGCGGCGACAGCGTCGAACGCCAATGTTTCCGCGAGTTGTTGCTGACCCGTTTGTCCAGCTAGCCCTTGTTGCTATGATCGCCGCCAGACTGGCACCCCGACGGAGGACATGATCCTTGGCCGCAACCGCTGAACAGATCGCCGACGAGCGCCCTCTGGGCAAGCAGGTCCGCGACGACCTGATCGCCCGCACCCCGCGCTCCCACCAGATCAACCGCGAGGGCAGCAAGGTGCTGGCCGTCGAGGTGGTGCCGACCTTCGAAATGCGCCACCCGATCTATATCGAGAAGACCGCCGGCTCACGGGTCAACGATGTGGACGGCAACAGCTACATCGACTTGACCATGGGCATGGGTCCCCACCTGCTCGGCCACCGTCCGGCCTGCGTGGTCGAGGCGATGCACGAGCAGCTTGAGCGCAATATCCACGTCAGCCTGCACAACCCGCTGCAAAAGGACCTGGCCAACTTGGTCAAGGACGCGGCCCGCTGCGCCGAGCAGGTGATCTTCTGCAATTCCGGCACCGAAGCCACCATGTACGGCATGCGGGTCGCCCGCGGCTTCACCGACAAGCCCAAGGTGGCGAGTTTCAGCGGCTCCTACCATGGCGCCCACGACTACGCCCTGGTCAAGGACGACAGCAAGAGCCCACCCTCGGCGCCCACCGGCAAGGCCTACGGTCGCGGCGTGCCCGACGTCATCAACAACGACACCATGATGGTGCTGCCCTACCGCGACGAGCGCGCTTTCGACCTGATCCGCGAACACGCCCATGAACTCGCCGTGGTCATCATCGAACCGGTGCAGAGCTCGAACCCGCGCACCGACGCCGGCGACTTCCTCCACGGCCTCAACGACGTCTGCCGCGAGTGCGGCGTGCTGTTCATGTTCGACGAGGTCATCACCGGCTTCCGCATAGCCTATGGCGGCGCCCAGGAATACTTCGACATCACCCCGGACCTGGCAACCTACGGCAAGGCCATGGGCGGCGGCATGCCGATCGGCGCCCTGGCCGGACGGGCCGACGCCATGGCCCTGCTGGGCAAGGGCTGGGGCCACCCGGACGGGGTATTTTCCGGCGGCACCTTCTCGGGCAATCCCATGACCATGGCCGCCGGCATCGCGGCGCTCGAGTATATGCGCGACAACCAGCAAACCCTCTATCCCCACCTCAACCGTCAGGGCGACCGCCTGGCGGCCGAGGTCAACACGTTCTGCGAGGACCACCAAATCCCGGCCCAGCTGATGAACGCCGGCTCCATGTTCCTCTTCCAGTTCCAGCGCGGCGCCATCGAACGCGCCCGAGACGTGGCGGGCGACCACCACGACGCCGAAAACGACTTCTACCTCCATGTGCTGGGCCGCGGCGTAATCGTGCCGCCGCTCCACCTGTTCTTCATCTCCGAAGCCCACAGCGCCGCGGATGTGGATACGATCATTGCCGCCTTCCAGGATTCTCTCCTCGACGTCCGAGCCGACGGGTTGCTGTAGGACACGTCGGAGTCGGACGGACGGCCATGGTTGCGAGGTTGTAGCGGCGCAAGCCTACGCCTGAAAGTGAAACGTCGCCTGGATCGGCGTTCTCTGGGGCTTGCCCAAAATGAAATCGGCCGCGCGCGCCGCGATCATTTGAGTCGGCGCGTTGGTGTTGCCGCTGACAACCCGTGGCATGACCGAGGCGTCGACCACGCGCAGTCCCTTGATGCCGTGAACCCGCATCTCGGCGTCGACAACCGCCATCCCGTCATGGCCCATGCGGCAGGTGCTGACCGGATGAAAATCGGTCTCGGTGGTTGACCGGACGAAGCCTGCAATGTCCTTGTCGGTTTGCATGTCGGATCCAGGGAAAATTTCCCGGCCCCGAAAATCGTCGAAAGATTTCTGGGCGATGGTCTCACGCGCCAGTCGAAGGCCGTTGATAGAGTTGCGCAGGTCCTCTTCGGTCGACAGGTAATTGAACTGGAGACGGGCCTTGTCCCGGGGATTAGCCGAGGCCAGGGTCAACTCGCCTCGGCTGGTCGGGCGCAACAGGTCCTGATGCAGGATAAAGCCCTGATCCAGTTCCATGCCGTCGTCCGTGAAGGTCACGCCGACCGGGCAAAATTGGAGCTCGATGTTGGGATAATCCATATCGGGATCGCTTCGCAACAGCCCGCCGGTTTCGTACATATTGCTCGCGGCGAGACCCTTGCCGGTCAGCAGCCACTTGGCGCCGGTCCAAGCCTTGACCAGCGGATTGGTCAGATTGTGGGGTGTGACCGGTTTCGTGCAGGCGTACTTCAAGCTGATGACCGGGTGATCATGGAGGTTCTGGCCAACCCCGGGAAGGTCGATGGCGACATCAATACCGTGTTCGCGCAAATGATCGGCGGGCCCAATTCCCGACAACATCAGTAGCTGCGGCGAATTGATCGATCCGCCCGACAGGATGATCTCTTTCTCGACCTCGACGTGATGGACCTGGCCCTTGTGCTCATAGTCAAGGCCGGTCGCCCGATTTCCCCGAACCTGCAGGCAATTGACCATGGCGTCGCACCGGAACGTCAAGTTGCTTCGGCCAAGCGACGGCTTGAGGTAGGCCACGGCGGCGCTGCAGCGGCGGCCGTTGGGGGTCACGGTGCGGTCCATTCTCGCCAGGCCTTCGGGCTTGAAGCCGTTAAGGTCATCCGACGAACCCTGGCCGGATTGGACGCCGGCTTCGAGAAAGGCATCGTACAACGGGTTCTCTATGGTCCCCTTGGTGACCTGGAGCGGCCCGTCGCCGCCGCGCCAATCGTCGGCCCCCCGATCACTGGTTTCGGCGGCCTTAAAGTAGGGCAGGCAGCGGTCATAGGACCACTCGGGAAGATCAAAGTCCGTTGCCCAGTTGTCGTAGTCCGACGGGTGCCCGCGCATGTAGACCATGGCATTGATCGACGATGAACCACCCAGCACCTTGCCCCGGGGATGAAAGATTTTTCGGTCGAATAATCCCGGCTCCGCGACGGTTTCATAGTTCCAATTGAATTTCGGACCATTGAATATCTTGTGGTATCCGGCGGGCGCGTGAATCCACAGGTTGTTGTCCATGGGCCCGGCTTCCAGGGTCAGGACCCGCGATACCCCATCAGCCGTGAGTTTCTCCGACAACACGCAGCCGGCCGAGCCGGCGCCGATGATCACGTAGTCGTAGGGCTCGGTCTTGGCCATGTTCGGTCTCCCTCATCCACTGCTCGATTGGCTTGAATCTATTCGGCTGCAAAATTCGACTAAACTGCCGCGGCGTCGGCAAGCATCTCCGCCATAATGTCCGCCACTGGCTGTATCTGGTTGGTCAGGCCGACACCCTGGCCGGCGTACATGGCGATCGACGTGACCTGGCCGGTCATACCCGCCGCCGGCTCGAACATGCTGTAGCGCGAGACTGCTTCGCCGGTGGCGAAATAGGCGACGGTTTCGCCCTCGTTGGGGCGCTGGCCGGACGCCGGCCTACCGGCCGCGAGCCAGGCCTCCAGGGTATCGTTGCGCAGGCAGCGGTGGGGCGCGTCGGGCCAGCCTTCGTCGAACACCGTCGACAGCACCGTGTCGGTCTCGCGGGCCGCCATGACCGCCTCGCGATAGGCCGGATGGCTTTCGTGCTCCTCAGCGAGCAGAAACCGGGTGCCGACCCAGGCGGCCCCGGCACCCAGCGCCAACACGGCGGCCAGGCCGCGGCCGTCGGCAATGCCGCCGGCGGCGATGACATGAGACTCCGGCACCGCGTCGACACAGGCCGGGGTCAGCACCAGGGTTCCGACCTGGCCCCACACATGACCACCGGCCTCGACACCTTGCGCCACCACCGCGTCGACGCCCATATCGACCACCCGGCGGGCTTCCTCGGCGGAGCCCACCGTGTGCAGTGCCAGGGCGCCGGCGCAGTGGATGCGCTCGATCACCGGCGCCGGATCGGTCCAGAAGGTCGAGATCACAGGAACCCCAGCGGCCAGCGCGGTGTCGATCAAGGCGTGGCCGTTGACTTTGGTTAGGGAGAGAACGAAGTTGGCGCCGAAGGGACGGTCGGTCCGACGTTGGACTCCCGCAATGACCTCGATCAACTCTTCGGTCTCAAGCCATGTCGCCTGAATG
>JAYZAP010000154.1:0-9438 GCA_036339655.1 Pseudomonadota bacterium
ATGTGCCCATTCGCATCGACGATGAAGGTCTCGGGCAGGCCGTAGACCCCCCAATCAATACCGGCGCGGCCGGGAATATCGGCGCCCGACCGCACATAGGGATCGCCCAATTGGTCGAGCCAGCGCCGGGCGTCCTCCGGCTTGTCCTTGTAGTTGACGCCGAAGACCGCGACGACGCCATCCTCGGTGAGGCGGTTGAGCAAGGGATGCTCGACCCGGCAGGCGGCGCACCACGAGGCGAAGAAATTGACCAGATGGACCTCGCCGACGAGGTCCGATGAGGCCAGCCCGCGGGACCGGCCCCGGACCGCCGGTAGGTCGAATTCCGGTGCCGGCTTGTCGATCATGGTTGAGGGCAGCTCACGGGGATCGAGGCTCAACCCGACCGCCAGGGCCAGCGCCACGCCGGCAAACAGCACTACCGGCAGGAAGAAGCGCAGGCGCGGGGTCACGTTACGCGGCCTGGGGACTGGCGCCCGCCGCACCGGCGCGCTTGCCCCGGCGCGGCGCGCCGACCCGCAGGCGCCGGTCGCTCAGGCTGACACCGCCGCCGATCGCCATGACGATGCAGCCGATCCAGATCCACGGCACCAGGGGATTGTGGTAGATGCGGACGCTCCAGGCGCCGCTATCTTGCTGCTCGTCGATCACCACGTAGAGGTCCGAGACCCAGGTGGTGTGAATGGCGGCTTCGGTGGTCGGCATCTGTTGCACCGGATAGAAGCGCTTCTCCGGGAACAGGAAGGCAATGGTATGGCCGTCCCGGCGAACCACAAATTCGCCGCGCTGGGCCGAATAGTTGGGTCCCGGCAGATCACGGACACCCTGGAAGGTGAAGTCGTAGCCGGCCACGGTGACGGTCTCGCCCGGGTCCATCAGGGTAATCAGTTCGCGCTGCCAGGCCTGGGAGCCGACGACCCCGGCCAGCACCATGGCGACGCCCATATGGGCAATGGTCATGCCGTAGGCCGAGCGCGGCAGATGGCGGGCCCGGGCCCAACTGTCGCTGGCGGAGGTACGGAACAGCATGAGCCGTTCGGCGAACTCGATCAGGGCGCCCACGAACAACCAGGCGGCCAGGCCGATGCCGATGGGCGCCCAAGGCGCGGTGCCGCCGACCGCGTACCACGCCGCCGCCATCACCACCAAGGCGACGCCGAGGGCGAGCTTGAGCCGGCCCATGACCCCGGCGAGATCGGCCCGCTTCCACGGCATCATGGGCCCGATCGCGGTGACCGCCACCACCGGGATCATGATCGGCCCGAAGGTGGCGTTGAAATAGGGCGCGCCAACCGAGACCTTGCTGCCGTCCAGGGCGTCGAGGAACAGCGGATACATGGTGCCGAGGAAAACCGTGGCGCAGGCCGTGGTCAGCAACACGTTGTTGAGCACCAGACCGCCTTCGCGGGACACCGGGGCGAACAGCCCGCCGGGTTTGAGGCTGGGCGCGCGTATGGCGTAGAGGGTCAGCGAGCCGCCGACGACGATAACCAGGAAGGCCAGAATATAGACGCCGCGCGCCGGGTCGGTGGCGAAGGCGTGGACCGAGGTCAGCACCCCGGAGCGCACCAGGAAAGTGCCCAATAGGCTGAGCGAGAACGCCAGGATGGCGAGCAGGATGGTCCAGCTTTTCAGGGTGTCACGCTTCTCCGAGACGATGGCCGAATGGAGCAGGGCGGTGCCGATCAGCCAAGGCATGAACGAGGCATTCTCCACCGGATCCCAGAACCAGAAGCCGCCCCAGCCGAGTTCGTAATAGGCCCACCAACTGCCCATGGCGACGCCGAGGGTCAAGAAGCTCCAGGCGGCCAGGGTCCAGGGCCGCACCCACCGCGCCCAAGCGGCGTCGACCCGGCCCTCGATGAGAGCGGCGATGGCAAAGGAAAACGCCATGGAAAACCCGACATAGCCGAGGTAGAGGAACGGCGGATGGAAGGCGAGGCCGGGATCCTGAAGCAGCGGGTTGAGGTCGCGGCCGTCGATCGGCGGTGGATCGAGGCGCAGGAACGGGTTCGAGGTGAACAAGGAAAACGCCAGGAAACCGACCGCGATCCACGCCTGAATGGCGAGCACTCGGGCCTTGAGCGCCGGCGGCAGGTTGCCGCCGAACAGCGCCACCATGAAGCCGAACAGGGCCAGGATCAGCACCCAGAGGATGAGCGAGCCCTCGTGGTTGCCCCAGGTCGAGCTCACCTTGTAGAGCATGGGCATGGCCGAGTTGGAATTCTCGGCGACGTTAACGACCGAGAAGTCCGAGGTCACGAAGGCCGTCATTAGCGAGCCAAAGGCTATGGCGATGAACAGCAACTGGGCGCCGGCGGCCGGATTCGCTAGGGCCATCCAGGCACTGTTTTCGCGTTGCGCGCCGACCAGCGGCAGGGTGCCCTGGACCAGGGCCACGAGAAACGCCAGAATCAGCGCGAAATGGCCGATTTCGGCGGTCATTGTTGCGATGCCTCCTGGCCCTGCCACTGGCCCGACTTCTTGAGCGCCTCGGCGACCTCCGGCGGCATGTAGTTTTCGTCGTGCTTGGCCAGCACCGTATCCGCCTCGAACACCCCACCGGCGGTGAGGATGCCCTCGGTGACCACCCCCTGACCCTCACGGAACAAATCAGGCAGCGGCCCGCGATAGACCACCGGCACCGAGGCCGACAAATCGGTGACCACGAATTCGACGCTGAGGCCATCGCTCAAATGGTTGATGCTGCCCTCCTCAACCAGTCCACCCAGGCGGAAGCGGCGGTTGTTGGGCAGGTCTTTCTCGACCAAGTCCGTGGGGCTGTAGAAATATACCATGTTCTCCTCGAAGGCACTGAGAACAAACCCGATGCCACCGCCTAGGCACAGCATGCCCACGACAATGAAGACCATACGGCGATGCTTACGTTTCAGCGCCATGGCTCTCTTCCGGTTCGGCCTCGGCGCGGGCCTGCTGCAGGGCGTCCAGTTCGACTTCTCGGGCGTGGAGCGCCCGATGGCTTTGAATATAGATCCCGGCCATGACCATGGCGGTCACCGCCAGGGCCGGCCAGACATAGGCGGCATAGCCACCCATGGCGAAAAATTCGTTCATGCGCCGCGTTCGATCAAGGCGATTTGCAGGGTCCGCAGCTTGGCCCCGACAATGGCCGCGCGCATGCGCAAAATCAACACGGCGACAAAGAAGGTGGTGAAGCCGAGGGCCATGATGACCAGGGGAACCAGCATGGAAGCGTGAATCGACGGACCGCCCATCTTGATCACGCTGGCCGGCTGGTGCAGCGTATTCCACCACTCGACCGAGAACTTGATGATCGGCACGTTGACGAAGCCGACCAGAGCAAGGATCGCCGCCGCCTTGGCCCCCTTGGCGCCATCGTCGAAGGCGTCGGCCAGGGCGATGTAGCCGAGGTAGAGGAAAAACAGCACCAGCACCGAGGTCAGCCGCGCGTCCCAAACCCACCAGGTGCCCCACATGGGCTTGCCCCAGAGCGAGCCGGTAACCAGGGCAATGAGGGTAAAACAGGCGCCGATGGGGGCAGACCCATGGGCCGCTATATGAGCCAGCGGATGGCGCCAGATCAGCGCTACGGCGCTGGCAACGGCCATGTTGGTATAGACGAACAGCGCCATCCAGGCGGCCGGCACGTGGACGAACATGATGCGCACGCTGTCGCCCTGCTGGTAGTCGGCGGGGGCCACGAACAAGGCGAGGTAAAGCCCCACGGCAATCAGCGCCGCGGTAATCCAGAGGCTCCACGGCAGGATCACCGCCGAATAGCGCATAAACCGGGCAGGATTGGCGAAACGATGAAAGGCACTGGACATGGCGCGCGTTTTACTCCGTTCCAACGTTCGGTTCTACGACCATCTGAGCTATTCCAACGAAAGCCGCAGGGCCGCCGCCGCTGCCCAGGGCGCCAGGGGCAGAGACAGGACCAACAGCCCGCCGAGCATCAGCAGGTGGGGCTTGGCGGTCAGGCCATAAACCGCCGCGTCGACAGCGCCAACGCCGAAGATCAGCACCGGAATGAACAGCGGCAGCACCAGCAGGCTGATCAACACGCCACCGCGGCGCAGGCCAACGGTCAGGGCCGCGCCGATGGCGCCGATCAGGCTGAGCACCGGCGTCCCCAGCACCATGGCGGCGAGCAGCGTGGCAAAGCCCTCGCCGTCCATGGCCATGACCACGGCAAGCAACGGCGCCGCCATGACCAGCAGCAGGCCGGTGGTCAGCCAATGGGCCAAACACTTGGCCATGACCACGACCTCGAGGGGCAGCGGCGACAGCACCAACACCTCGAGGCTGCCGTCGTCGTGATCGTCGCGGAACAGGCGGTCCAGCGACAGCATGGCGGCGAGCAGGGCAACGACCCAGATGACGCCGGGGGCGACCCGCGCCAGGATCGCCGCCTCGGGGCCAATGCCGAAGGGAAACAGGGTGACCGTGAGGATGAAGAACACGACCACGTTGGCGGCGTCGCCGCCGCGCCGGAAGGCGAGCTTGAGGTCGCGCCGCACGATCGCCAAAAACGCGTTCACGACAGCGCCCTAAGATCGAGTACGGCGGCGCCGGGAAGATCGAGGGTCACGTGGCTGGCCACCACCACCATGCCGCCGCCAACACGGTGGCGGGCGATCAGCGCCTCGACCATCGTGATCGAGGCTGTATCCAGGGTGACGGTCGGCTCATCGAGCAGCCACAGGGGCTTCGGTGCCACGGCGAGGCGGGCAAGGCCCAACCGGCGGCGCTGGCCGGCCGACAGGAAGCGCGCCGGCAGGGCCGCGAGAGAGCCGATTCCAAGGCTGCCGAGCACCGCCAGTGGGTCGGCATCGGCGCCTTGAAGGCCGGCCCAGAATTCGACGTTCTCGGTGACGCTGAGGGAGCGTTTGACGGCGTCGAGATGGCCCACGTAGGCGAGCTGTGACTGATAGGCCTGGATGTCTTCGACAACCGCCCGGCCGTTCCAGGTCAGCCAGCCGTCGGCCGGCTCAAGGAAACCGGCGAGGAGGCGCAGCAGGCTGGTCTTGCCGCTGCCGTTGGGGCCGCACAGCAACATGGCGCCGCCCGGTTCAATGGCTATATCAAGGCCCTCGAACAGCCCTCGGCCGCCACGGGTGCAGGCGATGCCATGGGCCGCCAGTCCGGTACCCGCAAAATCCGTCATAGGAACAGGTGATTATCCTACGGGGCGGCAGTCGTCTATGACCTTGCCGTCGTCGGCCAGGCTGCCAGTCGTCGCGTGGGCGACCCGGCCCTTGAGCCGGCACACCGCCTGGAGTGCTTCGGACAGGCCGTCGACCTCGGCCGCCGCCTCGTAGTGCAGCGTCATGACATCGCCGCCGTTCTCGGCCTCGACCACCAGCCGGCCTTTGGTTATCGCCGGGAAGCGGGCTACCACCTCGGCGATCTGTTCGGGATGGACGAACATGCCCTTGACCTTGGTGGTCTGGTCGGCCCGGCCCATCCAGCCCTTGATGCGGGTGTTGCTGCGGCCGCAGGGACTGATCCCGGCCATGACCGCCGAAAGGTCGCCGGTGGCGAAGCGGATCAACGGATACTCCGGGGTCAGCACGGTGACCACGACCTCGCCAACGGCGCCGTCGGCCACCGGATCGCCGGTCCCCGGGGTGACGATTTCGACGATCACCCCCTCATCGAGGATCATGCCCTCGCGGGCCGGTGATTCGTAGGCGATGAGGCCGAGCTCGGCGGTGGCGTAATTTTGTAAGACTGCGACGCCGCGGCCGGCGAACTCGTCGCGAAGCGATGGCAACAGCGCTTCGCCCCCGACCAGGCCCTTGCTCAGGCTGGTCAGATCGGCGCCCATCTCTTCGCCCTTGTCGAGGATGCTCTGGAGGAACGACGGGGTGCCGACGAAGACCGCCGGCTTGAGATCGGCGACCGCCCGTATTTGGGCCTCGGTATTGCCGACACCGCCGGGAAACACCGGGCAGCCGAGCGCCTCGGCGGCGCTTTCCACCATGGCGCCGGCTGGGGTGAAGTGGTAGGCGAAGCAGTTGTGCAGCAACTCGCCCGGCCGCACCCCGGCGGCGTAGAGGCTGCGGGCGAAGCGCCAGTAGTCGGGCCGCCGGCCCTGGGGCTCGTAGATGGGACCGGGCGAGGCAAATATGCGCACGAAATCGCTGGGGCCCACGGCGGCCAGACCGCCGAACGGTGGGTCGCTCTTCTGGCGCTCAATCAGCGCCGATTTGCGGGTAACGGGCAACGCCGCCAGCGCCTCGCGGCCGGTTAGCGAGTCAGGGTCGACGTCGGCCAAAATCTCGGCAAAATAAGGGGCCTTGGCCTTAGCGTGGGCGATTTGGCCGGGAAGCGACGCGAACACCGCCGCCTCGCGGGCGTCCGGGTCGCGGTTCTCCAGGTCGTCGTAATAGGGGCTGTCGCTCATACCAGCAATGTCAGAGCCAGCGCTTGCGCCGCTTGTAGTGTTTGACGTCGCGGTAGCTCTTGCGCCCGCTCGATGACAAGCCGAGGTAGAACTCCTTGACGTCCTCGTTCTCGCGCAGGGCCTCGGCGTCGCCGTCGAGTACCACCCGGCCGTTCTCGAGAATGTAACCGTAGTCGGCGAAGCGCAGGGCCACGTTGGTGTTCTGTTCGGCAAGCAGAATGGTCACCCCCTCGTCCTCGTTGAGCCGTTTAACGATCTCGAATATTTCCTCGACCAACTGAGGCGCCAGGCCCATGGAAGGTTCGTCGAGCAGGACCACCGAGGGCCGCGCCATGAGCGCCCGACCGAGGGCGCACATCTGTTGCTCACCACCCGAAGTATAGCCGGCCTGGGCACTGGACCGCTCGCGCAGCCGCGGGAAATAGTCATAGACCTTGTCGAGATCGGCGCGGATCGCCGCCGCCCCGTCGCGGCGGACATAGGCGCCAGTCATGAGGTTTTCCTCGACGGTCAGGTGCTCGAAGATATGGCGCCCCTCCATGACCTGGACGACGCCGCGTTTGACCAGTTCGTTGGGCGTCAGGCCGTGGACCGGCTCGCCCTCAAGCTCGATGGTGCCCTTGGTGACGTCGCCGCGCTCGGAGCGCAACAGGTTCGATATGGCCTTGAGGGTCGTCGTCTTACCCGCCCCGTTGGCCCCCAACAGGGCGACGATGGCGCCTTCGGGGACCTCGAGCGAAACCCCCTTGAGCACCAGAATGACGTGGTCGTAGATGACCTCGATGTTGTTGACACGGAGCACCGGCGGCCGATTCTCATCGACCGCCGGTTGGTCCCATGCAGCAATGGGCTCGTTCACGGCGCAATTGCCGCGGACCAGCCTAGCAGCTCCGCGGTGTAATGCCGTTCTCGGCGGCGTAGGCCGCGGCCGCCTCTTCGACCATGGGCCGCACCACGTCACGGATCGGTGAAATCCAGTCGCTGACGATGTTCCACTTGGAACCGTCCCACTGCTGGATGATGATCGGCCCGCCGGTCTCGTGATCGGCGCAGGACACCGACACCGGCTTGGTGAAGCCCTCCATGCCGATCTCCTTGAGCCGCGCCTCGGTGAGGTCGAGGTTCTCAAGCCCCCAACGGACCTCGGCGCCGGTCAGCGAGCGCTCGCCGAACTTGGCCTGGGCCGTGCGGATGGCCTCGACCGCGAACATGGCGTTGACCATGGCGCGGTTGTAGAGAATTTCGCCGAAGCTGTTCTCCTTGGCCTTGGCCATATCGCCGCCATAGACATGCTTGACCACGTCGTCGTGGAACGGGAAGTTGCTGTCCGGCGAGTGGAAGGTGGCCGACTTGTAGCCGGTCGACCCGGCGCCGCCGGGAATTACGTCGGCGTCGGAGCCCGACCACCAGTTGCCCACGAAATGATCCATGGGATAGTTGATCGCCGCGGCTTCCTTGACCGCCACCTGGTTCATCACGCCCCAGCCGGACATGAACACCCAATCGGGCTTGGCCCGGCGGATCTGCAGCCAGGTCGCCTTCTGCTCCTGGCCGGGATGGTCGACCGCCAGCAGGACCAATTCAAAGCCGTACATTTCCGACAGCTTCTCGAGCGTCGGGTTGGCTTCCTTGCCATAGGCCGAGTTGTGGTAGACGTGGGCAATCTTCTTGCCCTTGAGGTTGGCCTCGCCGCCTTCCTGCTGGGCGACATAGCGAATGAACGCCGACGCCTGGCTCCAGTAGGTGGTGGGAAAGTTGAAGACCCACTCGAACACCGTGCCGTCGGCCGCCGCGGTCTGGCCATAGCCCATGGAGAAGATCGGCACCTCGTCGATTGGCGCCTTGGGAATGAGCTGGTAGGTGATGCCGGTCGAGAACGGGTTGATCAGGGACGCCCCGGTCGGGCCCTTGTTCTTGAGCTTCTCGTAGCACTCGACGCCGAGCTTGGTGTTGTACTCGGTCTCGCACTCCTCGAAGGTGATAATCACACCGCCGACGCCGCCGTCGCGGTTGTTGATCATGGTGTAGTAGTCACGGAACCCGTTGGCCACGGGAATGCCGCTGGGGGCATAGGGCCCCGTGCGGTAGACCAACATGGGAATGAACTGCTCGCGACCCAGCGCTGCCAGTTCAGCCTCTTTCTGAGCTTCCGCCGCCTCCTTTTCCGCGAGGGCTCTGCCCTCCTCCGCGAGGGCCTTTTCCTCGGCGAGACGCGCGATTTCCTGCCGCGCCTCATCGAGTTGATTTTGCTTATAGAACACTGTGCCGGCGAGGATGATGAGGACAATCGCCAGGACACCTGAAACAACTTTGCTATTCATGGAACGGGCCTCCCTGTTATCAGAGCTGATTGATTGCCCCTAGGCTAACACGACCGTCCCCGGCGTCAAACGCAGAGAAACATTCGGTCAGTAGGGGAAAGGCCACAAACGCAGTTTTTCCTTGGTGATTTGCCACAGCCGGGCCAGGCCGTTGGGCTCGACGATAAGAAAGAAAATTATCAGCGATCCGAAGATCATGATCTCGATGTGTTTTTGGGTATCGATCGGCATGGAAAGGCCGAACCACTGGGGCGCGTTGGTCAGCAGGATCGGCAGGCCGACGATGAAGGCGGCGCCGAGGAACGAGCCCAGGATGCTGCCCAGACCGCCGATGATGATCATGAACAGCACATTGAAGGATTCGTTGATGCTGAAGGCCTCAGTCTCGGCGCTTCCGAGCCACAGGAACACCATCATCGACCCGGCGACGCCGCAGTAGAACGAACTCACGGCAAACGCCAACAGCTTGGTCTTGAACAACTGGATGCCGATGATCTCGGCGGCGATGTCCATATCGCGCACCGCCATCCACGACCGTCCGATGCGGCCGCGCACAATATTTTTGGCGATCACGGCCATAATCACCACGATAATCAGCGCCACGATGTAGCGCACTTCGGCGGTGGCGGCCGGCCCGGTGACGACGATGCCGAACATCTCGCGCGGCGGCGCGGTGATGGTACCCGACGAGTTGTAGTTGTAGAACCACGCCACCTTGTTGAACAT
>JAYZAP010000155.1:0-3779 GCA_036339655.1 Pseudomonadota bacterium
GGTCGACCCGGCCAACCCGGTGGGCCTGGTTCACTTCGACGCCCACCCCGATACTCACGACGAAATCTTCGGCACCAAGCTGAACCACGCAACGCCGTTCCGCCGGGCCATCGAGGATGGCCTGGTCGACCCCAGACGCCACGTCATGATTGGCCTACGCGGCACCACCCGGGAGACCGACACGGCCCTCGACTGGGCCGCCGAGCAGGGCATCACCATGTTGGATATCGACGAGTGCTACGACCAGGGCCCCAAGGCCGTCGCGGCCAAGGCCCGCGAGGTCGCCGGCGGCGGCCCGGTCTATGTCACCCTGGATGTCGACGGCGTCGACCCGGCCGACATGCCCGGCACCGGCTCGCCGGAACCGGGGGGCCTGCGCATGCGCGATATGCAGGTCATCCTCCGCGGCCTCGCCGGCCTCGACATCGTCGGCGGCGACGTCAACGAGGTCTCGCCACCCCTCGACCCGACCGGCTACACCGCCTTCAACGCCGCCCACCTAATGTTCGAAATCCTCTGCCTGATGGGCGAAAACCGGGCGGGGCGGTGACCTTTCCGGGATTGTCGGAATACCGGTCGCTTTAGCCCGAATCGAAGGCCTCCAGCACCGGCGCCAGCTTTTCGAGAGCTTGCGGCGTCGACGGGTCCAGGTGGATCTGAATATGGCAAGCGCCTTCGGCGACAAAGGCTCGAAGTGATTTAGCGATGTCGCCTGGGGCGCCCTTCATCGGTTTAAGCGCCTTGATGTCGTCTTCGGACATCGAGGCTTCCCAATAAGGGACGGAACCGTCGCCCGTAACCAGCACGGAGAACGTGCGGGCAAGCGTCGCCGGGTCCCGGCCCACGTCGGCGCACGCCTCGTCGATGAGCGGGCGCACCTTGGCGAGATCCTGTGGATTGTTGCCAAGTTCATCCCAGATTCCGTTCCACATGTCAGCGTATCGACCGACCAATCGCAGCATCTTGTGACCGCAGCTACCGATCAGGATTGGCGGGCCTTGAGGTCTCGGGCCGCGGGGCTTCAACTGACACTCGCGAGCGCTGTAGAACCGGCCCTCGAAGTCGACATGGCCGTTCTTCAGCAAGCCGTGGACGATTTGGATGGCTTCCTCGAAGCGGCTGTATTTGTAGTCGAACGGATAGCCGAAAGCATCGTATTCGGACTTCTGATATCCCGCGCCCAATCCCAGTATCAACCGCCCGCCACTGATTTCGTCGACGGTGTCCGCCATCTTTGCCAGCAGGGCAGGATTCCTGAACCCCATACCGAGCACCAGGGTGCCGATCTCAACGGTCTTGGTGCAGGCCGCCAGCGCCGCGAGCAGCGACCAGCACTCCCAGATTCCTTTCGGCGGCGCGTTTTCGGACTTGAAGAGAAAGTGATCGACCAACCACAAGGAGTCGAATCCGATTGCTTCGGCGAGCGCCGCCATGTCTCGGATCTGTGCCCAACTGCGCTGGCCGTCGGGCTTTTCGCGGTGCGGCAGCGTGAGCCCGATCTTGGCCGGGCGGGTTGGGTGGTCGGGTTGGACAGACGCCATGGGACACAATGCGCCGGGATTGCGAAACATGGAACCGCTACGGTTTGGCGGCGTGCTCGCTGGCCGGGCCCTCGCGGAGCAACGCCCCAACCCGGGTCTTGAGCAGATTATCGAGCCAGTCCGGATCCATTTCGGGAATCGAGGCGAGCAGCAGTTCGGTGTACTCGTGATGGGGCGGGGTCAGGATTTCGTCGCGCGAGCCATGCTCGATCACCCGGCCCTGCAACATGACCACGATTTCATCGGATATCGCCTTCACCGTGGCCAGGTCGTGGGTGATGAACAGATAGGACATGCCGAGGTGGTTCTGCAGCCGTTGCAGCAACTCCAAAACCCCCTCGGCGACCAATTGGTCGAGGGCCGATGTGACCTCATCACAGATGATCAAGTCGGGCTCCGCGGCCAGCGCCCGGGCGATACACACCCGTTGTTTTTCGCCGCCCGAGAGTTCCGACGGAAAACGGTCCAGATAGCGCTCCGGCAGTTCGATCTGCGCCATCAACTCGACAACCCGCCGGCGCTTCTCGGCCCCCTTCATGCCAAAGTAAAACGCCAACGGCCGGCCGAGAATTTTTTCAACCTTCTGGCGCGGGTTGAGGGAGACATCGGGCATCTGGTAGATCATTTGCACGCGGCGCAGCTTGTCCTTGTCGCGGTCACTGAACCATGCCGGCAGTTCCTCGCCTTGGAATTCAACACGGCCCTTGAGCGGCGGCAGCAGGCCGGTGATAACCCGCGCCAGGGTGCTCTTGCCGCTGCCTGATTCACCGACCACGGCAATGGTTTTGCCCCTGGTCACGGTGACGTCGACGTCGCGCAGGACAGGGATACCGTTGCCATAAGCCGCGGTAACATCCTTGACCTCGAGCAGGGCGGTGCCGTCATCGTCGTGCTCGGTCTTGTCGCCGCGTCCCTTGCGCACCGACAGCAAGGCCCGGGTGTAGTCCTCCCGAGGGTTGGCCAGGAGGTCCCGCGCCGCGCCTTGTTCCACCAGGTGGCCATGGCGCAGCACCATGATCCGGTCGGCCACTTGGGCGACCACCGCCAGATCATGGGTAATGTAGATGGCCGCCGAGTTGAGTGCCTTGATGGCGTCCTTAATCGCCGCCAGAACCTCGATCTGGGTGGTCACGTCGAGCGCCGTGGTCGGTTCGTCGAAGACGATCAGGTCGGGCTTGCAGGCCATGGCCATGGCGACCATGGCGCGCTGCAACTGGCCGCCGGAGACCTGGTGGGGATAGCGGTCGCCGAAATTGTCCGGATCCGGCAGGTCGAACCGGCGATATAACTCCCGGGCATGGTCTTCCGCCGCGGCCCGCGCCATGATGCCGTGCTTGACCGGCGCCTCGACAAACTGGTTGATCAACCGGTGCGCCGGATTGAACGCCGCCGCCGCGCTTTGCGCCACGTAGGAAATTCGCACCCCGCGGATTTCGCGCAACTGCGCCGCCGTCGTCGTCGCCAGGTCGATACCCTCGAAGCTGATGGTGCCGCCGACAATACGGCAGCCGGATCGGAAGAACCCCATGCTGGCGATGCCGATGGTCGATTTGCCGGCGCCCGACTCACCGATCAGGCCGAGTACCTCGCCGCGGTCGAGATGGACATTGATCGGGTGAACAATCTCGCCCCAGCGATCTTCCTGGAAGCCTTCGACCCCCAGATTCTCCATGGTCAGCAGGCGCGACATCGGGTCCTTCTTAGTATTCATCACGAAGACCTGCTGCTTTGCGCAGGAACCAGTCCACCACCAGATTGATGCCAACGGTCAGAAACGCGATGGCGGCCGCCGGAATCAGGGGGTTGTAGACACCAAAGCTGATGGCCCCGGAATTCTCCTTCACCATGCTGCCCCAATCGGCCGTGGGTGGCTGTAGGCCCAACCCCAAGAAGCTGAGCGCACTGATAAACAGGAACACAAAGCAGAATCGCAGGCCGAATTCAGCGACTAGCGGGGGCAGGGTATTGGGCAGGATTTCGCGCCACATGACCCACATAAGTCCTTCGCCGCGCAATCGCGCCGCCTCGACGTACTCCATCACCGTGATATCCATGGCAACGGCCCGCGACAGGCGAAACACCCGCGTCGAATCGAGCAGCGCGATGACTGCGATCAGCACCGGAATTGAGGTGCCGGCCACCGACAGAACGATCAGGGCGAAGATCAGGGTTGGGAACGCCATCATGATGTCGACCACCCGGCTGACGATCTGATCGATCCAGCCGCGCATGGTGGCC
>JAYZAP010000156.1:0-9102 GCA_036339655.1 Pseudomonadota bacterium
GGTCGACGCCGCAAACTCGACCATTACCGTCGAGGCCGGCTGTGTTCTGGCCGACATCCAGACCGCCGCCGCCGAGGCCGACCGCCTGTTTCCTCTTAGCCTGGGCGCCGAGGGCAGTTGCATGATCGGCGGCAACCTGTCGACCAACGCCGGTGGCACCGGGGTGCTGCGCTACGGCAATACTCGTGACCTCGCCTTGGGGCTCGAGGTGGTGCTGCCCGACGGCAACCTGTGGGACGGCCTGCGGGGCCTGCGCAAGAACAACACCGGCTACGACCTCAAGCACCTGTTCATCGGCGCCGAAGGCACCCTCGGGGTGATAACCGCCGCGGTAATGAAGCTGTTTCCCCTGCCCCGCCATACGGTGACCGCTTTCGCCGCAGTGCCCGACGTGCACCGTGCCATGGACCTGTTCGGCCGCGCCCGCGAGGCCGCCGGCGAAACCCTGACCGGCTGCGAGACCCTGCCCCGCATCTGCATCGATTTCGTGCTGCGCCACCTGCCCGAGTGCCGCGACCCCCTGGGCGACAAGCACCCCTGGTATGTCCTGCTCGAACTCACCGCCAGCACGCCCGGCAGCGACCTCAACACTACCATGGAAGACATGCTCGGGGCTGCCGCCGAGGCCGGCGTGGTGCTTGACGCCACCATCGCCACCAACGCCGAGCAGGCCCGCGGCCTGTGGCGTCTGCGCGAGGGCATTGCCGAGGTTCAGAAACACGAGGGCGCGAGCATCAAGCACGACGTCTCGCTGCCGCTATCTAAAGTCGCCGACTTCGTGGTCAAGGCAACAGCCGCGGTCGAGGCCCACCTGCCCAGCGCCCGGCCACTGGCTTTCGGTCACCTGGGCGACGGCAACATCCACTTTAACACGGCCCAGCCGGTCGGCGCCGAGCCGGACGAATTCCTCTCCCACTGGGATGACTTCAACCGCCTGGTCCACGACATCGTCGAGGACATGGGCGGCAGTTTCAGCGCCGAACACGGCATCGGCCGCATGCGCCGGGGCGAGCTTGAACACTACAAAAGCGACGTCGAGCTGAACCTTATGCGCCGCATCAAGGGAGTCATCGACCCCCAGGGCCTGATGAATCCTGGCAAGGTGCTGGACGGGATCTAGGTTTTCTCGATGACGCGGTTTTCGCCGCTCAGGAAGACCGCCACCGTGCAGCCCTGGGGTGAGTGGGACGAGTGGCTGGTGCCTGGCGCGAAGCTGACGAAGTCGCCGGCCTTGAACACCGTGCCGTCGTCGTCGACCAGTTCGCCGTCGATTATCAGGAAATGCTCGCCGCCGGTATGGATATGGGGCTCCGACGTGCCGCCGGGCTCGAATTTAACCATGAAACATCCAATGCCGGTTGCCTCGTCGACCCTGACCGGCAGCCAGGTCATGGTCTCTGCCGATATGCCAAAGCGGCTATAGGTTTCGTAGGCGGCGTTTTTCGTCTCGACAATGATGCGGTCGGTGTCACTCATGTCGCCTTGCTCCCCTTGTGTGAACCCATTCAAGCGCGTTTCATTCACATGTCGCACCAATTGCCGGATTGCTCGAAGGCGTAAGCAGCACGGTAAATCGTCGGCTCGTCGAAGTGGCGGCCGACGAGCTGAACACCCACCGGCAGGCCGTCCCGTAACCCGCAGGGCAGTGACATGGCGGGATGGTGGGTAACATCGAAAGGCGCGGTGTTGGCGAACATTTCCACCGCCCGGATGAAGTTCTCCTCGAGGCCGTCCATGCGTTCCGGCAAAGGCGTCGCCTTGACCGTCGATGTCGGCATCAGCAGCAGGTCGACATCCTCAAGCACCGCGTCGTAGGCGGCGGTCAGCCGTCGGGCGATGTTGGTTGACTTGCCGTAATAGCGGAACCCGTGCCGGCGGGTGATATAAGTGCCCAGCAGCAGGTAGACCTTGACCGTGTCGGCCAACTCGTTGACCCGCTGGCGCCAACCGCGATGGTAATCCATGAGGCTAGGAACGTAGAGGTCGCCGCGGCCATGGCCGTAGCCGTCGCCCCACATCATGGTTCCGGCGATTCCCTCGACACCGATGGGCGTACCGATGGCGTTTGCCACCAAATGCATGGGGACGGAGACCTCCTTGACCTCGGCGCCCAGATCCTGGAGGCGAACCGCCGCCTGACGCACGCAGTCGGCCACGTCGGGTTCCAGGTTCTCGAACACGAAACCCTCGCTGAGGACCCCGACCTTCAGGCCGGCGACACCGCCGTCGCGCGCCTTGGTGTAGGGCTTGGTCCTGACGTTGTTCTGACGCGGATCGAAGCCGTCAGCGCCGGCGATAGCCTCGAGCATCAGAGCGTTGTCATGGACCTTGGCGGTCATCGGCCCGGTATGGTCGATGGTCACTTCGATGGGCATGATGCCGGTGTAGGGCACCAGACCGTGCGTCGGCTTGAGGCCGACCAGGCCACAGTAGGCGGCGGGAATGCGGATCGAGCCGCCCTGATCGCCGCCCAGCGCCATGTCAACCTCGCCGGCCGCCACCAGGGCGGCGCTGCCAGACGATGAGCCGCCGGCCGAGAATCCATGGCGCCACGGATTATGTACCGGCCCGGTGACGTTGGTGTGGCTGCCGCCGGAGCAGCAGAACGCCTCGCAATGGGCCTTGCCGAGGATTTCACCGCCGGCGTCGAGAATGCGCGTCACCACGGTGGCGTCGATCTCGGGAATATAGCCTTCCATCGTGGCGCTGCCATTCATCATCGGCACGCCGGCCAGCATGATGTTGTCCTTGATCGCCACGGTCTTGCCCTTGAGCTTGCCGCGCGCCGCGCCCTTGACCGTGCTCTTGTAGTACCAGGCGTTGTTGGGGTTCTCGTCCCCCATGGGCCGATAGCCCGGCGTTCGGGGGTATTTGACCCGGGGCAGTTCGTCGGCCATGGCGTCGACCACGTTGTAGTCGTTGATGGTCGGCTGCACCAGTTGGACAAAGGCCTTGGCGTCAAGTTCGGAGAGGTCGAGGCCGATGTCCTCGGCCAGGGCGAGAAACTGTTCGGGCGTCGGCGCGGTCACGGCCATGACGGGGACCTCCGGTTATGATGTTCGTCGGGGCGGCAATGCCAAGGATGACAATAGTGTCAAATCGGCGTGCCCGCCATCCAGGCCTCGCAGTCGGCGGCCCGGGCGGCGAAATCGCCGGCGCTGAACAGGCCGGGCTGCTTGGTTTGGCCGGGCGCGCGGGCCCATTCGAAGGCGAACTCCCCCGCACGTTTGAGTCGTTCCACGATGTCCCTCGCCTCGCGGCCGAGAAACGCCGGCTCGATGGTCTGAAAGATTGCTTCGTCGACGCGCAAATAGCGAATTGAATGGGGCGTGTTGCCGGTGCCCACGGTGACCGACCAGGCCACGGCCCCCTCGTCCTGCGACAAAACGGCCATGACGTTGCGCCCCAGGGCGACCACGGCGCAGTGGCGAACGCCGGTTTCTTCGTCACTCACGTGTTCCACGCGCCACGCCATGGGCAGCGCCGCCGCCTGGACCATGCCCATGACCAGCATTGTTGCCAGCAATGCGGCAGTCCTTACCCCACGGCTTTGGCCGCGGCGCACAGGTTTGTCAGCTTGGCGACGGCAGACTCCCGGGTCTGCATGCCGAGGCCGCAATCGGGCGCGGCGATCAGGCGATGGGCGTCGATATGATCGAGCGCCTTGCCCAGCCGGTCGACGATTTCCTCGACCGGTTCGACCCGCGACTTGGCGATCGCCACGGCGCCGAAAATGATGGTGATACGCTGGAATCGTTCGAGCAGCGCGAGGTCGTTGTACCGGTGGGCGTCTTCGATAGACACCGCCTCGATAGTGCCGTCCTCGAGAGCGTCGGCCAGGGTGAAATAAGCGGTGCGCTCGGCCTTGAGAAAGTCCTCTTGGTCGAGCTTCTCGGGATAGCCGCAGCACATGTGCATGGCCCGGGTGGTCTCGGCGGGCACGTTGTGGAAACAGCGCTCCAGGTTGTCGATGCCGTAGGCCACCGCCTCGTCGGGCCAGCGGGCGAACAGTGGCTCGTCGATTTGAACCCACTGGCAACCGGCGTCGGCCAGGGCGCAGACCTCGATGTTGATGGCCTCGGCCAAGGCAACGCCGACGGCGCGTTTGTCGTGGTAGTGGGCGTCTGCCACGGAATCCGTGATGGTCAGTGGCCCCGGCACGGTCATCTTTACGGGGCGGTCAGTGCAGGCCTGGGCAATGCGCCATTCATCTGCCAGAAACGGCGCACCGGCCGCCACCGGGCCGGTGATGGTCGGCACCGTCGCGAGCCAGGCGCCGTTGCGCATGGCCTTTTCCGTCAGGTTTTCGAAGTCGAACCCGGCGAGTTGGCGGCAGTGATAATAGATGTAGTTTTCGCGCCTAATTTCACCGTCGGTCGGGATGTCGATGCCGGCGCCGACCTGGTCGGCAATCGCCTCGCGGGTGGCCCGCACGAAGCTCTCCTCGACCTCGTCGCTGGCCTCCCGCATGAAGTCGGTGTAGTCGCCGAGGTCGTACTCGTCGAGCTTGGCGCCGGCCTCGCGCATGAAGTCGGTGTAGTCGCTGGTCGGGTCGGTGGTGTTGGGGCCCTGGAGGCTGCGGAACCAGTCGGGCGCCTTGACGTAATCGGGCTTGGGATAGGCGCCGATGGTGGTGGTTAGAAGCGGCATCGTGAACCTCGCGGAGTTTTTCTGTATGGCGAAACCTACACCGCCCTTTGCTGTCGGCCAAAGCCAATTTCATGGTTTATCGGCACGCCGGTCGCGGCGACAATGAGGCGCCCGACCATTGTGGAGTAAATCACCGTGTCCGACGATCTCGCCTATGCCAGCGCCACCGACCTGCTCACCGCCTTTCGCGCCAAAAGCCTGTCGCCGGTCGAGGCCACCGAGGCGGCCCTGGCCCGCATTGACGGCCACGACGAATTGCTCAATGCCTTTCTATTGGTCGACCACGAAGGCGCCCTGGCCGCCGCCCGGGAATCCCAAGCCCGCTGGGCCAGGGGCGAACCGCGCGGCCTAGTCGACGGGGTGCCGACCTCCGTCAAGGATGTGCTGCTGACCAAGGGCTGGCCGACCCTGCGCGGCTCCAAGACCGTCGACCCCGACCAGCCATGGAACGACGACGCGCCGTCGGTGGCCCGCATGCGCGACCATGGCGCGGTCTTCCTAGGCAAGACCACCACGCCTGAGTTCGGCCACAAGGGCGTCACCGACAGCCCACTGACCGGCATCACCCGCAACCCGTGGAACACCGAACGCACCTCGGGTGGCTCGTCCGGCGGCGCCTCGTCGGCGGTGGCCGCCGGTATGGGACCCCTGGCCTTTGGCACCGACGCCGGCGGATCGATCCGTATTCCCGCCGGATTCACCGGCGTGTTCGGCTACAAGCCAAGCTTCGGCCGGGTGCCGGCGTGGCCGGCCAGCCCGTTCTCAACCCTGGCTCACGTCGGCCCCATTACCCGCACCGTGGCCGACGCCGCGCTCATGCTGACCGTCATCAGCGAGCCCGACGCCCGCGACTGGTTCGCCCTGCCCTATGATCCACGCGACTACCGCGACGGCCTCTACGGTGGCATCGAAGGACTGCGTGTCGCCTTCAGCCCCGACCTGGGCTACGCCCCGGTGGATAGCGATATCGACGCGTCCGTGGCCGCCGCGGCCCAGGTGTTCAGCGACCTAGGCGCCGAGGTCGAGGAGACTAACCCCGGCTTCGACGACCCGACCCCGGCCTTCCGCACCCTGGCCTGGGCCGGCCTGGCCCACGCCCTGGGCGCCCTGCCGGCCGACAAGCTGGCGCTCATGGACCCGTGCATCGCCGCGCTCATCGACCTCGGCCGCCAAATCGGCCGCGACGAATACCTCGACGCGGTGGCGGCGCGCATCGCACTGGGCGGCCACATGACCGCTTTTCACCAGACCTACGACCTGTTGCTGACGCCGACCCTGCCGATCCCGGCCTTCGAGGTCGGCCGCTACATGCCCGAGGGCGACGACGTGCGCCACTGGGTCGACTGGACGCCGTTCACCTACCCCATCAACATGACCCAGCAGCCCGCCGCCTCGATCCCCTGCGGCTTCACCTCGGGCGGCCTGCCGATCGGCCTGCAGATCATCGGCCCCATGCACCGCGACGACATGGTGCTGCGCGCCGCCCAGGCCTTTGAGCAGGCCAACCCGGTCGGCCAAGAGCGCCCGATCCTGTAAAAAATTAATTAAGGGGACAGAATACTTATCTAATTAAGGATACTGTCCCCGTAATTAAAAATGGTCAGCGCCCGGCGGCGTAGCACTGCATGTTGCGCGGGCTGGCGCCGGCGCGGAGCACGCCGTCGTCGTCCTGGGTCGCCGCTGTGACGTAGCTAATAGTCCAGTCGCCACGCATATCGATGTTGTGGCCGCGGCTTTCCAGCTCGGCGATGGTCTCGTCTGAAAAACGTCCCTCCAGCGCCAGATGGCCGGCCTTGCTTTCCCTCGGATAGAACGAGTTGGGCATGTGTTCAGTGTGGAACTGGGGCGATTCGATGGCCTCCTGGAGGTTCATGCCGAAGTGGACGTGACGCAGGAAGGCGTGCAGCGACCAGGTGTCCTGCATGTCGCCGCCGGGGGTGCCGAAGGCCATGTAGGGCTTGCCGTCGCGCAGCGCCATGGACGGCGTCAGGGTCGTCCGCGGGCGCTTGCCCGGCTCCAGGCTGGCCGCCGTATCGTCGTCGAGCCAGAACATCTGGCCCCGGGCAGAGACGCAAAGGCCAAGGCCCGGCACCGTCGGCGAGCCGTCGAGCCAGCCGCCGCTCGGGGTCGCCGCCACCATGTTGCCGTGGCGGTCGATGACGTCGAAGTGGCAGGTATCGCCGCCCACCGCGCCGGCCGCCGCCGTGGCCGGAATACCCGCCTTTTCGACGGTGCCCTGGGGCCGGAAGAAGACCTTGCCGCCGTAGCCCTGGACCGAGCCCGGCCGGAGTTCGTGGGACGCGGTGCCGCCGACCAGCTCACGGCGCAGGTCGTTGTACTCGTCGCTGAGCAGCACATCGAACGGCACGTCGACGAAGTCCGGGTCGCCGTAGAACGCCTCGCGGTCGGCGAAGGCGAGCTTGGCGCATTCGATGACCGTGTGGACGAAGTCCGGGCTCTCCGGGCCCATGGCGGTCAAGTCGAAACCCTTGAGCAGGGCGAGCTGCTGCAGAAACACCGGACCCTGGCACCACGGCCCCGCCTTGCAGACTGTGTAATTGAGGTAATCGTAGGTCACCGGGTCCTCGATGGTGGCCCGCCAACTGGCCATGTCCTGGCCGGTCAGCAGGCCGGTGTGGCGCTCGCCGGATTCATCCATTACCGGCGTGGTGCGCAGGAAATCATCGATGGCCTCGGCCACGAAGCCTTCGTACCAGGCCTTGCGGGCGCCCTTGATCTGGTTCTCGCGGCTGCCGCCGGCGGCCTCGGCCTCGGCCAGGAGGCGTTCGTAGGTGGCGACCAGGTCGGGCATGGGGTACTGGCTGCGCACCGCCGGGGCTTCGCCGCCGGGCAGCCACTGTTTGGCGCTGGTCGGCCATTCGGTTTTGAAAAAGTCAGCGTTGGCGGCGATGGTGTCGTGGATACGCGGCAGCACCGGAATACCGTCGCGGGCGTAGCCCATGGCGGGCTCCAGCACGTCGCGCAGCGGCAGCGAGCCGTACTCGGACAGCATCAACATCCAGGCGCCGAACGAACCCGGCACCACGGCGGGTAGATGACCACGCCCGGGGATTACTTCGAGGCCCATGGCACGATAGCCATCGACCGAGGCGGCGGCGGGCGCCGTGCCCTGGCCACAAATCACCTTCACCTCGTCGGCTTCGGCACTGTAGACGATGATCGGCACATCGCCACCGGGGCCGTTCTGGTCGGGCTCGAGCACGTTGAGGGAGATGCCGGTGGCAACCGCCGCGTCGAAGGCGTTGCCGCCCTTCTCCAACATGGACATGCCGGCGGCGGTGGCCAGCCAGTGGGTCGAGGTTACAACGCCGAACGTGCCGACGATTTCGGGGCGGGTAGTGAACATGGTTTCATTCCCTTGGGGCTCTCGGTTCTACGTTCCCACGATAATGCTACAGAAACTCGAAACTGCAAGAACTCGCTATTTAGCGGCCCGGCGTTTGAGAGCCGAGCGCAGCCGTTTCCACAGGTCACGGGCGGCGCCGGCCTCCGCTTCATCGATTGGCTCACGGGTATAGCGGGCCGTGAGGAACGCGCCGGTCAGGGCGTCGCTGTCCGGTCGCGCCTCGGGCCAGCGCGCCGCCAGGTCAACCGCGTATTCCAGCGGCGTCTGATGGTCGCTGCGGCTGACCCCGCGCCGGGCCGCGTGACGCAAGGCGGAAAAATAGAAATAGCGCACCTGGTCGCGCGGTGGCAGGGCATTGACGCGAATAAAGCGCCAGCGGGATTTTTCCGTCGGCGCCAAATTCGGCTCGACCCGCAAGGCGTTCTGAATGGCGATGCGAATGTCGTCAATCTCCGCCGCGGCGCCGCTCATCATGGCCGCGAACCAGCGCGCCACGCCCCGCCACAGCCGCGACACCGTATCCCAGTCGAAGATGTAGCCGCGGTCGCGCAGGAAGAAAACGATAGCCAGGGCCGCGGAGCCACAGACCATAATCCAGAACATCGACCCGGCGAGCATGCTGTCGATGGGCTCTTGGGCGGTGATTTCACCGATCTTCTCGACAATCGGCGTCGGAGCTTCAAACTCCCCGCCCACGGCGCCGCCCCATCCGTCGAACCCGAGAAGGCGGAGAATGCTGGCGATGGTCAGTACCACAAGGCTATGCAGGAAGAGCATTCCCTTGAACAGAATTGTCATGGCGGTGGAAAAAACACCGCTCATGGGGGACGTCGAGCCGAACGGCAGGAAGGCGGAGACCACCACCACCAGGGCCAGGATACGCAGGCTGGCGCGCCGCCAGCGATGCTCGACCCGGGCCTGAGCGCGCATGCCGAAGACCATCCAATGCTCGTTCATGACCGCCAGGCGACCATTGCTGAGGAGCCAGAACCCGACCACCACATAGACCAGCAGGGCGCCGGTCATGGCCGGGCGCAGGGGACCATCGGAGCGCTCGAATGACGGCAGTTCGAAGGTCGTTACGG
>JAYZAP010000157.1:0-5742 GCA_036339655.1 Pseudomonadota bacterium
CGAACAGGTAGTAGCCGGTGAGGATCGCCGGGTCCTGCAGGGTGCGGAAGCCGATCTGGGCCTGTACCGCGGCGACCACGAACAGCGCGGCGACGATGATCAGGTAGACGACCCGCCTGGCGGGGGTCTGCTTCACCGGAGAAATTCCTCGAAGATGGTGCCGCCTTCGAAATCGACCCGCTGGAGGGCGTCGTGGGGGCAGGCGCGGACGCAGGCCGGACCGCCCGGGTTGCTGGCGCAGAGGTCACACTTGGTCGCCTTGACGATGGGACGCTGGCTGTCCGGGTCCATCAGCGGCGTGCCGTCGAGGTCGCGGATTTCGACCATGCGGATGTTGTTGTAGGGGCAGGAATTAGCGCAGGTGGCGCAGCCGATGCAGGTGTCGTCGTTGATCACAACCATGCCGCCCAGCTCCGAGCGGTGAATGGCGCCGGTCGGGCAGCCGATCATGCAGACCGGGTCGGTACAGTGCATGCAGGCGTTGGCCACCATCCAGTGGTCGAAGGTCTGGCCGTGGCGCGCGAACCGCGGGCTGCCGCCATGGGTCGAGGCGCAGGCGCGGACGCAATCGTCGCACCGGACACAGCGGTCAAGGTCGATAAGCATCGATTTGGTGCCGTTGATGAAGCGCTCCTCGACCGCCCACTCCATGGCCGAATCGTCGGACAACCGCCGGCTTGTCGAGATGTCGGACAACAGGGGCGGCGGGGTGTCGACCTTGGGAAATACGTAGGTTTCCAGCACATGGGTCGGCACCCGCAG
Organism: Pseudomonadota bacterium; assembly: GCA_036339655.1. Taxonomy (GTDB): domain Bacteria; phylum Pseudomonadota; class Alphaproteobacteria; order JAAXGF01; family JAAXGF01; genus JAYZAP01. Next base: position 763 of record JAYZAP010000157.1, read on the forward strand.
AATGTCGACATAGCCAAGAGCGGTCAGTGAGGTTCCCAAGGTCCGGGATTCGCCGTCCCGCCAGGCATAGAACAGCTCGGTAAAACCGTAATAGTCGCCGGCGCCGAGATAGGTCAGGGTCCGTTCGCCGGTGCCCAGTTTGACCGAAACACGGGCGAAGCCGGCGCGCACCATCAACAGGCCGTCGGGATAGTCGCCCTGGCGCGTGATCGCCGGCTCGTGCTGGGAGCCGGCCTTGCCGCTGGAGCGCAGCTTCTTGTACGAGACGTTCCAGTCGAAACTGCCGTAGGTCTCGAACAGCACGCTTTCGGCAACGCGTTGCAGTTCTTCCTCATCGAGCTTGTTGAACAATTCGGACTCGCGAAGGGCGCCGTCAAGGGCATTGTCGCGGTAGCGTTGGTCGATTGACGCGCGGAAGCTGTCGTCGTACTTGCGAATCTCGCGCAGGCCCTGCCAGCGGATTTCAAGCAGCTTGGTATCGGTTTCGGCGAACACGCTGGCCGTGCGCGGCACCCGCCCGAGAGCGGCAAGCTCGCCGAACAGGGCGCCAGCGGTAAGCTGCGCCGTGCGGTGTTCATCGAGAACCGCCGGAATATCCTGAAGAACCACGTGGGTTTCGGCGCCGGAGCCATGTCCCGGACTGCCCTTGCCGGCGTAGCGCGACTGATCGCGAACCTCGGGAATCCAGCTATTGGTCCAAAGTTGGGCGGCGGCCTGGAAAAAGTTTTTCTTCTTGGCCTGTTGGCGGCCGATCATGTTGCGCGGCAGGTTCGGCGCCAGCACCACCCGTAGGTTGCCGTCGAGGATCAGGAAAGCCGAATTGCCGTAGTCACCCTCGCGGACGACAATTTCGCCGGCCTTGAACTCGAGCAGGCGGGTGTCGTTCTTGAGAATACCGGCGAGTGGCGTGTGTTTCGGGAACCGCTCGGGCGACATCGCAGCGATCACCGGCAGGTCCATAAGCATCTGGACATCGAAGTCGGTCATGTCCGGTCCAAACGGAGAATCCCAACGTTGGGGCCGAGCCATCATCGCGACTGACGTTGCCACTATCGCCTCTCCTTCCCAGTCCCTGGAGATCGCGGCTGCTCAAGATCAAGAGCGGCCAACGAACCCGATCACATTACCGACGCCTGCCGGACTCGACTATTTATACGTTGCCGGGTCGGGAAGCAGGCCGCCGACCTCGCCTAAAAGGTCCTTGCCGGCGATTGCCGCGACCAGGGCGAGGGCATTGGCCCTGGTCGGATCGGTGACTAGCGCCGCGGCTTCCGGCAAACTTACCGCTGACAACGCCGCGGTCGCGTCGCTCACCCGCTTCTGCTGCGCTTCTTGGTACTTGGCGTCATCCGATTTGCTCAGGGCGGCACTGGCCGAAACCAATTTGGCGGCCTGGCCCTGGATGAAGGTCTCGGCAAGCTCGGCGGCGCTCATTTCCGCGTTAGTCGTCATGTCCGGCGGGTAAAAACGATGGCGCACCGAGCCTTGCGAATAGGCCACCAACTCGAAGTCCGGGTTCAGCGGATGGCCGGCACCGAGCATCTTGGTGAGGGCGTCGGCCTCGAGTTCGTCGCGGGCCAGACCGTGACATGACATGCAATTTTCAGCGATTTCATAGCGCATGAACGACCACGTCATGCCGGTGTCCACTGCCGCCTGCTGGCGTTCGGCCTTGTGCTCCGCGGTTTCGTCTTCGCGTTTGACGCTGGCACCGCCGTAGTCGTTGTGAACGTGGAGCCAGTCCGACGACGCGCCGTGGCAGCTTTCGCACGACGTGCCGGCTTTGGGCTTGGCCTTGCCGCCGGCCTTCTTCTGCACCGCGGTGTAGTGGCACATGACGCAGACGGCGTTCTTTTTCATGCTTTTCTTACCGCCGCTGGCGACCGCGATTTCCTTCGCCTCTGCCTTCTTATGGACCGTGCGGAACGACTTGAAGTGCTGGGTTTCCTCCCACAGCTCGTATTCCATCGAATGACATTCCTGACATGTCTTCGGGCCCTGGACATAGGGTTCAGCCATGGCGCTCTGTTGCGTCGCCAGTCCGATGGCCATAAACGCCGCGGCAGCGAGCAAAATGCCGAAAGTGCGGGACAACATCATACCTCTCCCTTTCCAAGCGGAAACTCTAGCAGTTTGCCTGCAAGTCGTTCACGTGAAGCTTGATTCCATCATGATGGTCAATTCGTTAGCGCGAAACAACCCGTAATTCGGCGCTGTCTCGCGTCATCGCACGACGAAACTAGATGGTAAACGCGAGTTCACCGAGGCGCTTAGTCAGCTTCATGTTTTCGGCGTAGTCAATGGGCACACCGATGATCGCCGGGCCGTCCTGCTGGAACGCCTCTTCTAGGGCCGGCGTGAGCTGGTCCGGAGCGGTCAGGGTTTTGCCCCAGGCGCCGAAGGAGTCGGCGAGTTTCTCGAAATCGGGATTGGTGAAATCGAGCTTCGAGTGACGGCCATCGAAGGAATTCTGCTGCTTCCACTTGATCAGCCCGTACTCGCAGTCTATCCATACCAGGGCGACCACGTTTGCTTTGTAGCGTACGGCGGTCTCGATATCCTGGACGTTCATGAGGAACCCGGCGTCGCCGTTGATTGACAACACCCGGCGTTCGGGGAATGCGATCTTGGCCCCGATGGAGCCGGGAAAAGCAAATCCCATGGTGCAAAAACCGTTGGAAATCAAACAGGTATTGGGTTCGTCGCACTGGTAGTAGCGGGAAATCCACATCTTGTGGGCACCCACGTCTGACAACAGGATGTCGTTGGGACCCATCACCTCGCGCACGTCCCACAGCACCTTCTGGGGCTTCATGGGGAATGAGGCGTCGTCCTTTTCCATGGCGAAGTCGTCGCTGATGCGCTGGCGCAGATCGGCGCGATCGGCGATATCCCACAACGGCAGTTGATCGCCATGGCTCTCATTAAGTTTTTCGTTGATTTGCCACAAAGCGTCGGCGATATCGCCGGCGATATCGACAACCACCGGATAGTCCTCGTCGATCTCGGCCGGCCAGAAGTCGATATGGACGATCTTTTTGCCGCCGTGCTTGTTCCAGAAATTGGGCGCGTACTCGACCAGGTCGTAGCCCACCGAAATCACCACGTCGGCGTCGTCTAGGGCCTCGTTGACGTGGTCGCGGCCCTGCAGGCCGATGGTGTAGAGGCAGTGCTCGTCGGTGCGCGCTACGGCACCCTTGCCCATGAAGGTATTGACCACGCCGATGCCGGCCTTTTGCGCCAGACGCCGAAGCTGGGTCGAGGCGCGTTTGCGCACCGCGCCGTTGCCGGCCAGGATAATCGGGTTCTTGGCCCCGACGATAATCTCGACCGCCTGGGCCACCGCCTTGTGGTCGGCCGCCGGCCGCCGCGTCGGGGTGACGGAGATGGGGCTCTTATCGGTGTCGTGCTCGGCGAGATCCTCGGGCAGTTCGATGATCGTTGCGCCCGGCTTTTCGGCCATGGCTAGCTTGAACGCCTTGCGGGTCACTTCCGGAATGTTGTTTTGGTGGAAGATGGTCTGGGCCCACTTGGTGATCGGCTGGAACATGGTGATGGCGTCCATCGCCTGATGGCTCTCTTTATGGAGCCGTTCCGTGTTGGCCTGGCCGATGATGCCGACCAACGGCGCGCGGTCCATGTTGGCGTCGGCGACGCCGGTCACCAAATTGGTGGCGCCGGGACCCAGGGTGCCGAGGCAGACGCCGGGCCGGCCGGTCAGGCGGCCATAAACATCGGCCATGAACGCGGCGCCCTGCTCGTGGCGGCACAGGATGAATTTGATGTCGCTGTCCATGAGCGAAATCATGGTGTCGGCGTTTTCTTCGCCGGGAATACCGAAAATGTACTCGACGCCCTCGTTTTCGAGGCAACGTACGAACAGGTCTGACGCCTTCATGGTGAATGCCCCCGTTATTTTTTAGAACCTTGCTTAACCGTAGTATTGGAGGCGGCGAGGGCGGCGTCAACCGGTTGAATTTTACTTTTTTTGGCGCGACTTTACTGTGTCGAAAATCATCACCACTAGTCCCGAACGCGCGCCGGCGCCAGGGTCTCTGCCGTGATACCGAAGCCGGTGATATCGGCCGGCAGGGCGCCGCCGGTGGCCAGCGCGCCGACCATGCGGGAAATCGCCGGCGACGTCAAAATGCCGACACCGCCCTGGCCGGCGAGCCAAAAGAAGCCTTCCACAACCGGGTCGTAGCCGACCACCGGCAAATGGTCATGGACGAAGCTGCGCAGCCCCGCCCAGGAATGCGTGATACGGCGAACGTCGACGTCGGCGGCGCGCTGAATTCGGTCCACGGCGATGGCGATGTCGAGTTCGTCGGGCTGAACGTCGCACGGCGGCATGGGGGTCTCGTCGGCCGGCGAGCCGAGAACCCGGCCGGCCTCGACCTTGAAGTAGAACTGCTCGTCGATGTCGACGGCCATGGGCCAGGCGCTGGGGTCCATGCCGGCCGGCGGGTCGAAGGTGAAGGCGGTGCGGCGCTTGGGCACTAGCCCGATGGGCGCGACGCCGGCCCGGCCGGCGACCTCGTCGGCCCAGGCGCCCGCGGCGTTGACGACAACCGCCCCGGTCACGTTGCCGGCGCCGGTGGTGGCGTGCCACTGGCCGGCGCGGCGCTCCAGCGCGGTGACCGGGGCGTCGGTAACCACCTGGCCGCCGCGCGCCTTGAAGCCGCGGAGGAAACCCTGGTGCAACCCGTTAACGTCGATTTCCGAAGCGCCCTCTTCGTAAAGCGCCGACGCCAGATAGGCGGGTTTGAGCAGCGGAATCATCTCCCTGGCTCGTGCCGGTGAGACCTCGACGATGATACCCGTGCGGTCATGTTTCGCCGCAAGTGCCGCCTCGACCTTGGCCAATTGGTCTTCGCGGGCGAGGAACAGGACGCCGCGCGGTCCCAGAATTGGGTTTGAGGCAAAGCCATCGGGCGGATGGCTCAGGAACTCGCGGCTGGCGCCGGCCAGGGCGTGGAC
>JAYZAP010000158.1:0-3945 GCA_036339655.1 Pseudomonadota bacterium
CACGGCATCATTACCGGGAAAGGTGTGCTGAACAACCGCATCTCCGAGCATATCATGAACCGGCTCAACGAGATCGGCGTTCCGACTCATTTCATGCGCCGCCTCAATATGCGCGAGCAGCTGGTTAAGGAAGTCGAGATCATCCCCCTCGAACTGGTGGTACGCAACCTGGCGGCGGGGTCTCTGTCGACGCGCCTCGGTATCGCCGAAGGCACGCCGTTGCCGCGCTCCATCGTCGAGTACCGTTTCAAGTCCGAGGATGGCAGCGATCCCATCGTCTCCGAGGAGCACATCACCGCCTTCGGCTGGGCCAACCCGCAGGACCTCGACGACATGATGTCGCTGTCGCTACGGGTCAACGATTTTCTCAACGGCCTGTTCTTCGGCATCGGTATCCGTCTGGTTGATTTCCGTCTTGAGTTCGGCCGGCTCTATCTCGAAGAGGAAATGCTGATCATCATCGCCGACGAAATCAGCCCCGACAATTGCCGCCTGTGGGACGCCGTGACCGGCGAGAAGATGGACAAGGACCGCTTCCGCCGCGATCTCGGCAACGTCGAGGAAGGCTATCAGGAAGTTGCCCGCCGCCTCGGTATCCTGCCCGAAAGCGGCCCCCGCGACCTCAAGGGCCCGAAGTTGATGCAATGAAGGCGCGGGTCCATGTAACGCTCAAGAATGGTGTTCTCGATCCCCAGGGCAAGGCGGTCGCCCAGGCGCTCAACCGGCTCGGATTCGGTGGCGTCGATCAGGTCCGCCAGGGCAAGTTCATCGAGATCGACTTGGCCGAGACCGATCGCGACAAGGCGCAAAAGGCGGTCGAAGCCATGTGCGAGAACCTGCTGGCTAACACGGTCATTGAAAACTACGCCATCGAGCTCTCTGATTAGTCACTGGCGGTTTGCCACGCTCCGTGGAACGTGAATTTTTGGGCGAACAACGGTGACGCGCTCCGCGCCGCGGCGTTACGCGGGCTCGGCGTGTTGTTGGCCCCGCGCTTCATCGTCGGCGAAGACCTGCGGTCGGGAACACTCGAAGCCGTGCTCGGCGACTATGGGACGCCCGATCCGTCCATATACGCGCTCTATCTGCACAATCGGTACGTGTCGGCAAAGCTGCGGGTCTTCGTCGAATTTCTGGTCGAGCGGTTCGTGTCCAATTCCCACTGGAATATCCCCGGTGCGATCGACAAGCTGGCTTGAATTGGCGACCCCTTCGACATAGGATCGGCGCGCCCAGAGTCGCCCTCGTATTTCGGAGTTTCGCTCGAGCGTGAAGTCCGCCGTTATCGTCTTTCCCGGTTCGAACTGTGACCGCGACATCCAGGTGGCGTTGCGCGCCAGCACTGGCCACGAGCCGGCCATGGTTTGGCACGACGACAGCGAGTTGCCCGACACCGACCTCATCGCCTTGCCCGGCGGATTCTCCTACGGCGACTATCTCCGCTCCGGCGCCATTGCCGCCCATTCGCGCATCATGGACGACATCGTGCGCCGCGCCCGCGACGGTACCCCGGTGCTGGCGGTCTGCAACGGCTTCCAGGTCGCCGTCGAGGCCGGGCTGCTGCCCGGCGCCCTGCTGCCCAATGCCGGGCTCAACTTCGTCTGCCATGACGTCCATCTCCGGACCGAGCAGGCCGGCGGCCTGTTCGCCGGCCACTACCAGAAGGGCCAAGTGGTGCGGTTCACCGTCGCCCACCATGATGGCAACTACTACATTGACGACGACGGCCTGGCGGCCCTCGAGGACAACGGCCAGGTGGCGTTTCGCTACTGCACCCCGACTGGTGAGACTGGCGGTGAGGCCGGCAATGGCGCCAACCCCAACGGCTCGCGCGACGACATCGCCGGCATCTATAACGAATCGAAGACCGTGCTCGGCCTGATGCCCCATCCCGAACGGCTCGCCGACCCGCGTCTCGGCGGTGACGACGGCAAGGCGATGTTTGATTCCCTGGTCGATGCGCTCGGATGACGCCGGGGATGACTGGCGACACACCCCGCCCCAACGACCTCATGGGTCTGACAGATAGCGAGTACGACCTCGCCGTTGACATCATGGGCCGCGTCCCCAATCACACCGAGCTCGGCATATTCTCGGTGATGTGGAGCGAGCACTGCTCCTACAAATCCTCGAAGAAGTGGCTCAAGAAATTGCCCACCGAGGCGGACTGGGTCATATGCGGCCCCGGCGAGAACGCCGGCATCATCGATATCGGCGGCGGCAAGGCGGCGGTCTTCAAGATGGAGAGTCACAACCACCCGTCGTTCATCGAGCCGTACCAGGGAGCGGCCACCGGGGTCGGCGGCATCCTGCGTGACGTCTTCACCATGGGGGCACGGCCCGTGGCCAACCTCAACGCCCTTCGTTTCGGCCATCCCGACCATGAAAAGACCCGGCATCTGGTGGCCGGCGTGGTGGCCGGCGTTGGCGGCTATGGCAACTGCATCGGCGTGCCCACCGTGGGCGGCGAATGCACCTTCCATGAATCCTATAACGGCAACAATCTGGTCAACGCCATGACCGTGGGTGTCGCCGACGCCGACCGCATCTTCTATTCCGCTGCCGCCGGGCTCGGCAACCCGGTGATTTACGCCGGTTCGAAAACCGGCCGCGACGGCATTCATGGCGCCACCATGGCCTCGGCCGAGTTCGATGACGACTCCGACGCCAAGCGCCCGACCGTCCAGGTCGGCGACCCGTTTACCGAAAAGTTGCTACTCGAAGCCTGCCTCGAACTCATGGCCACCGACGCCATCGTCGCCATCCAGGACATGGGCGCCGCCGGGCTGACCTGCTCGTCGGTGGAAATGGTCGACAAGGGCGGACTTGGCATCGAGCTCGACCTCGACGCCGTGCCGCGCCGGGAGACCGGCATGAGCCCCTACGAGGTCATGCTGTCGGAGAGCCAGGAACGCATGCTCATGGTCATCCACCAGGGCCGTGAAGACGTCGCGCGGGACATCTTCGAGAAGTGGGGCATCGATTTTGCCATTGTCGGCAAGCTTACCGACACCGGGCGCATGGTGCTGGTCGCCGACGGCGAGGTGGTTTCGGATATTCCGGTAACGCCGCTGGTCGACGCCTCGCCGGAATACGACAGGCGGTGGACGCCCAGCCTGCCGCCGGCGCCCCTCGATGGCGATGCGCTCAAGCCGCCGGACAGCATCGGGGACAGCCTGTTGACCCTGCTTGCCAGCCCCGATATTTGCGGCAAGCGCTGGGTATGGGAGCAATACGACCACATGGTCATGGCCGATACGGTCCAGCGGCCCGGCGGCGACGCCGCGGTGGTGCGCATTCACGGCAGCAATCGAGGCCTTGCCATGACCACCGACTGTACGCCGCGCTACTGCGCCGCCGACCCCCATATGGGCGGCGCCCAGGCGGTGGCCGAATCGTTCCGCAATCTCACCGCCACCGGGGCCAGGCCACTCGCGGTCACCGACTGCCTCAACTTCGGCAGCCCGGAGAACAGCCATGTCATGGGTCAGTTCATCGGTTGCACCGAGGGCATCAGCGAGGCTTGCATCGCCCTGGACATGCCGGTGGTATCGGGCAACGTGTCGTTCTACAACGAGACCAACGGCAGCGCCGTGCAGCCGACGCCGGCCATCGGCGCTGTCGGATTGATTGATGACCTCGACCGCACGGCGACCACGGCCCTGACCAACCCGGGCGACCGGCTGGTGCTGATTGGCGACACCGCCGGCCACCTCGGCGCGTCGCTCTACGCTCGAGAAGTTCACCGTACCGAGGCCGGCGCGCCGCCGCCCGTGGATTTGGGCGCCGAGCGCCGCAATGGCGACTTCGTGCGCGGCCTCATCGCCGCCGGCCAGGTGACGGTCTGCCATGACCTCTCCGACGGCGGTCTGCTAGTGGCGGTGGCGGAAATGTGTTTGGCTGGCGACCTGGGCGCAACCCTTGAGGCGCGGCCTGCCGACGCCG
>JAYZAP010000159.1:0-3562 GCA_036339655.1 Pseudomonadota bacterium
GACTGGGCGGTCGATTTTGACGACCTGTCGACCCAGGACATCTGGAACTACGGCGGCACCCCGTCCAACTACATGATTAAGGAGGGCTACGGCGCCCTGGTTGCGCGCATGGGGGCCGAGCTTCCGGTTCAACTCAACAACCCGGCGACAGGTGTCGACTGGAGCGGCGACGGCGTGGCGGTCGAGACTCCAGCCGGCGCCATCCGGGCCAAGGCCTGTGTCGTCACGGTTTCCACCGGCGTGCTCAACGCCGGATCAATCACCTTCACTCCGGCCCTGCCTGCCTGGAAGCAGCAGTCCATCGCCAACCTGCCCATGGGGCTGCTGGCCAAGGTCACGCTACAGTTCGACGGCGAACGGTTCGGCCTCGGCGCCAACAAATGGCTGACCTACTGGGTGCCCAACCAGATGCCGGCCGAGGCCTGTTATTTCCTCACCTGGCCCTTCGGATTCGACATCATGGTCGGGTTCGTCGGCGGCGCCTTCGGTTGGCAGCTTTCCGCCGAAGGCCGCCACGTGGCAGTCGATTTCGCCCTTGGCGAAGTGGTCAAAATGTTCGGCGCCAAGGCCCGCGATCACTTCGTCAAGGGCCACCTGACCGGGTGGGCCGACAACCCCTGGACCCATGGCGCCTACGCCGCCGCCCGTCCCGGCCACTACAGCGCCCGCGCCGAACTGGCCAGGCCGCTCGGTGACCGCGTGTATTTCGCCGGCGAGGCCGTCGCCATGCCCTACGTGCAACTCTGCGGCGGCGCCTACCTGAGCGGCCAGTCCGTGGCCCGGGACGTGGTCGCGGCCATCGGGTGATAACTGGCGGCGCTCCTTCACCGCCAGAACGGCTTGTCGATTTCGTGGGCCGCCGCGTCCCGATATCGGCCAAGAGGTGGCCGTCGAGCACCGCCAGAGCCCGGCGTTGGCTGTCGCGTTCAATCCACCCGGCAATGACGCGCAGCCATCTTGGGAGGGTCAGGGGTCGAACCGAGGATTGGCGCGCGAACGGCGGCAGCCCGTGGATTCGAATAAGACCTGCCTCGTCCGAACCGCGAATGGGTCAGACGGCCGCGCTGTTTCCCACCGCCGCGCGGACTAGATCCTGGAAGTGGTGGACGCCATGCTCGCTCCAGCCGGCCCTGGCTGCCGGCTGTTCCATGAGGGTGCCACCGCGATAGCCCGGCGAGGCGAGCCCGCGCTGGACGTTCTCGACGATAGCGACGTCCTCCTTGAAGACCTTGTCGAAGAGTTCGTTGAACGCCTCGAGCGCGGCATCCTCCTGCCTACTGGCGGCATAGACCAATCGGGTCTGGCGGGTGCGGCCCGGGCCCAGCGGCTCATGGAAGACGGCGACGAAAGTATCGGCCTCCGAAGCCCGGGCCCATAAAATGTTGGGCCACTGCCACCAGGCCGACAGCCCGACGATGTCGCCATGGCCGATATGGTGGTCGTCGAGGCCCGGCGCCACCCGCCCCTGGCGGCTCCAACCGTCGCCGACTAGATGTTTCCAGGTGGACAAGTCGAAATTGCCGAAGGACGGGTGGGCAACGTTGCAGTGATAACACTCCAGGTAGTTCTCGATGATGGTCTTCCAGTTGGCGTCGATCACCGCCTCGCGCCGCCGTACTTCGCCCATGGCTGGAAGCCGTGGGTGATCGTGGATCAACAGCCTCTCGATGTCCTGCAGGTTGCTCGGCGGCTGGCCGGCGTCGGCGTCGAAACAGACCGTGATGAAACCGGCGAACAGGGCGGTTCGTACCGGCTCCAGGCCAAAGCACGACGGGTCGAAGGCGCCTGTGTCGTCGGCCCTCGGCGCGCCGCGCAAGGCGCCATCCAAATCGTAGGTCCAGGCGTGATAAGGACAGACGATGGTGTTTTTGAGCTGTCCAGAGCCATCGAGTAGGCGATGAGCACGATGTTGACAAACATTGTGGAACCCCCGAATTTCGCCGTCGCGGCCCCGCACCAGGAAAATATCGTGGCCGCCAACGGTTGTCGCCAGGTAGCTGCCGGCCTCGGCCAGGTCGCGGCCATGGGCCACCGGAAGCCAGGCCCGGCCGAACACGGCGGCCATCTCAAGCTGGTAATGATCGGCATCGAGGTACCAGGACCGCGGCAACAGTGTTGTCATCGTAGGGGCCTTTCTCAAATCGGCGATGATGGAGGGCAAGGTCTCAAACCCCATGAGCCGTCGATCCATGAAACCACGCCTAACCCGCCCGGAACACCCCCTCCATCTCGCGACGCAAGGCGACCGTCGGGCCGGCCCCGTCGATGTCGACGTCGGACCAGCGCCGCGCGTTGTGTTCCAGATAGCGGGCCATTTTCTTTCTAGGGACTCAGGTAACCGGCCGACAGGCTGTGTCTCGGGATCACCACGCCGCCGAGAATGACGAGGTCGATAGTGTTGTAGGCCGTTACATCTTCCAGTGGGTTGGATGTCAGGATCAGGAGATCAGCGTGTTTCCCCGCTTCAATTGTTCCGATGTCGCGATCCAGCGCGAAGGCGCGGGCATTGCCGATGGTCAGTGCTTCGAAAAGCGTACTCAGGGGCACGCCGGCCCGGCGCCATCCTCATCGGAATATCGCTTCCTGGCCACCCAAACACCTCCACATCTTCGTAAAATATCACCAATTATGTGGCTCAGTTATTGGGGGGTAGGACATGAGAACAATTATCTCACGGTCGACGAGGAGCCCTACTTCGTCCTTCAAACCGGCGAAAAATTCCTGGTGACCCAGGATCGCTGTCCCCACCGCGGGGGTCCGCTCCACCTCGGCGAGTGGAACTGCCATACCAAATCCCTGGCCTGCCCGTGGCACGGCAGGGGGCTTCGCCTCTGCGTGGTCGACAGCTTCGGTAAGCCGTTCAATGTCCAGAAACTGCGCGATTGCCTGATGGCCTTGCGCGCCGCGCCGTTCCGGTGCGCCGGCTGATCCGCTTCTTACATCCAGCGTTCGACCAGCATCCGTTTGATTTCGGCGATCGCCTTGCCCGGATTGAGGCTCTTGGGGCAGGTGTTGGTGCAGTTCATGATGGTATGGCAGCGATACAGCCGGAACGGGTCCTCGAGATCGTCGAGGCGCTCGCCGGTGTGATCGTCGCGGCTGTCGACCAGCCAGCGATAGGCCTGTAGCAGCACCGCCGGCCCCAGGTAGCGGTCGCTGTTCCACCAATAGCTCGGGCAACTGGTCGAGCAGCAAGCGCACAGGATGCACTCGTAGAGGCCATCAATCTTCTCCCGGTCCTCGCGCGACTGCAGGCGCTCGCGGTCCGGCGGCGGCGGTGACTCGCTCTGCAGCCACGGCTTGATCGAGGCGTACTGGGCGTAGAAGTTGGTCATATCAGGCACCAGGTCCTTGACCACGTCCATGTGGGGCAGCGGGTAGATCGCCACGTCGCCCTTGCAGTCGCCGATCGACTTGGTGCAGGCCAGGGTGTTGGTGCCGTCGATGTTCATGGCGCAGGAGCCGCAGATGCCTTCGCGGCAGGAGCGCCGGAAGGTCACTGACGGGTCAATCTCGTTCTTGATCTTGATCAGGGCGTCGAGAACCATGGGCCCGCAGTCGT
>JAYZAP010000160.1:0-3325 GCA_036339655.1 Pseudomonadota bacterium
CGCTTGAATGTTTGGGAGGACACATGAGTGACAAGCGTACCGTAGCCATCGTCGGCGCATCGCTAAGCGGTAAAACGACACTTCTCGAAGGCCTGTTGTCGGTTGCCGGCGCGATCGGCCGCAAGGGCAACGTCAAGGACGGCAACACCGTCGGCGACGCTTCGGCCGAAGCCCGCAACCGGCAGATCAGCACCGAGGTGTCGGCGGCGACGGCGGATTATGAAGGCGTTACCTTCACGTTCCTCGATTGTCCCGGCTCGGTCGAGTTCGCCGCCGAGGCGCGCTACGCCCTGATGGGCGTCGATGCCGCCGTGGTGGTGTGCGAACCGTCCGCCGATCGCGCCACCATGCTGGCGCCGATCTTCCGATTCCTCGACGAAAACGAAATTCCTCACGTCCTGTTCATCAACAAAATGGACCGCGCAGCCGGGTTGATTCGCGATTTCCTGCCCGCCGTCGGCGTCATTTCGGCCCATCCTTTGGTGCTGCAGCAGGTGCCGATCCGCGACGACGACACGGTGGTCGGCTACGTCGACCTGGTCACCGAAATGGCCTACACCTATAAGGATGGCGCCGCGTCCGAGGCCGTCGAGCTTCCCGACTCGGTCAGGGACCGGGAAGAATCGGCACGCACCGAGATGCTCGAATCCCTCGCCGACTTTGACGACGCGCTGCTCGAAAAACTGCTCGAAGACGAAATTCCCACCATCGACGAGGTTCGCGATTACGTTAAGCGCGAGGTCGCCGCCAACCAGGTGGTGCCGGTGTTCCTCGGCGCCGCCGAAACCGAACACGGCGTGCGCCGGTTGCTCAACCTGCTTGTCGGGCTGGTGCCGAGCGCCGCCGAGACCGCCGCGCGGCGCGGTGTCGATGGCGCCGGCGAGCCCCTGGCCCAGGTGCTCAAGACCTACATGACCCCCCATGGCGGCAAGCTCTCCCTGGTCCGGGTGTGGCGCGGCGCTATCGCCGACGGCACCACCTTGAACGGCGCCAGGGTCGCTGGCCTCTACACCATGATGGGCGCCCAGCAGAACAAGATCGACAAGGCCGAGGCCGGCGCCGTGATCACCCTCGGGCGGCTCGAGGGCATCGCCACCGGCGACATCCTGTCGACCAACGGCGAGGCGCCGGATCTGGCGACCGCGCCGCCCATGCCGGCAGTCTACTCCCTCGCCATCGAGGCCGAGAACCGCGACGACGAGGTCAAGCTGTCGGCGGCCATCGCCAAGGTCCTGGAGGAGGATCCGTCGCTAACCATCGAGCAGAACCCGGACACCCAGCAGTTCGTGTTGTGGGGTCAGGGCGAAATCCACCTGCTGGTGGTCATGGCCCGGCTCAAGAACAAGCACAATCTATCGATCACCACCCAGCAGCCGCGGGTGGCGTATAAGGAGGCAATTCGCAAGAGCGTCTCCCAGCACGGCCGTTTCAAACGCCAGACCGGAGGCCACGGCATGTTCGGTGACGTTCACCTCGACATCAAGCCGCTGCCCCGTGGCGGCGGCTTCGAGTTCGCCAGCAAGGTGGTCGGCGGCAACGTGCCCAAGCAATACATTCCGGCGGTGGAATCCGGGGTCCGCGACTTTCTGGTCAAGGGACCCATGGGCTTTCCCCTGGTTGATGTCTCGGTGACCTTGACCGACGGCTCGTACCACGCCGTCGATTCCAACGAGCAGTCGTTCAAGCTGGCCGCCCGGGTGGCTATGGTCGAAGCCATGCCCAAGTGCAGCCCGGTGTTGCTCGAGCCGATCTGCACGGTCCATATCTCGGTGCCCAATGACGCCACCTCCAAGGTCCACGCGGTAATCAGCGGCCGGCGTGGCCAGATCCTCGGCTTCCAGCCCAAGGAAGGCTGGGACGGCTGGGACGAGGTCGAGGCCTATATGCCCGAATCGGAACTCCACGACCTGATCATCGAGCTGCGCTCGCTGACCCTGGGCGTCGGCTGGTACACCTACGAATACGACCACCTCAACGAACTCACCGGCCGCGGCGCCGACGAGGTCAAGGCCAAGTACGGCGCCGAAGCGGAGGCCTAGCAGGTTGACCAACTCAGCCCTGGTCGCGGAGGACGTCCACAAGTCGTTCGGCCCCCTGGAGGTGCTCAAGGGGGTCTCGATGACTGCCCATGAAGGCGATGTCATCGCCATGCTGGGGTCCAGTGGGTCGGGCAAGAGCACCTTTCTGCGCTGCGTCAATCTGCTTGAGACGCCGGACGCCGGCCAGGTCTACGTCAGCGGCGAGCTGATCCGCATGACCCGCGACAAAGCCGGGCGAGCGACGCCTGCGGACCACGACCAGGTCGACCGCATCCGCTCGCGCCTCGGCATGGTGTTTCAGCAGTTCAATCTGTGGTCCCACATGACGGTGCTGCAAAACGTCATGGAAGCGCCTGTTCACGTGCTCAAGGTGCCCAAGGCCGAGGCCATGGAAAAGGCCAAAGAGGTACTGACCAAGGTCGGCATGGACGACAAGCTCGATTATTACCCGGCGCATCTGTCGGGCGGCCAGCAGCAGCGCGCCGCTATCGCCCGGGCCCTGGCCATGGAGCCCGAAGTCATGCTGTTCGACGAGCCGACCTCGGCGCTTGACCCGGAACTGGTGGGCGAGGTGCTGCGGGTGATTCGCCAGCTCGCCAAGGAAGGCCGCACCATGATCGTGGTGACCCACGAGGTCGGCTTCGCCCGCGAGGTTTCCAATTACGCGGTTTTTCTTCACGAAGGACGCATCGAGGAAGAAGGTCCGCCGCAAGAGATTTTCGGCGCCCAAAAGTCCGAGCGGTTCCACCAGTTCCTGGCGTCGCATCTGCAGTAGAGAACGTAGCGATTCGACAACCCCAACCACAACAAAACACCTTAGGGAGCTAGACCATGAAGAAACTTCTTACCACCATCGTCGCCGTGGCCGCCTTCGGCCTGGTCGCCAGTGGCGTCTCGGCCCAGACCGTGCGCATCGGCACCGAGGGGGCCTACCCGCCATTCAACTCGATCGATTCCGACGGCAATCTGGTCGGCTTCGACGTCGACATCTCCAATGCTCTGTGCGATGCTGCCGGCCTGACCTGCGAGTTCGTGATTCAGGACTGGGACGGCATGATCCCCGGCCTGTTGGCCAAGAAGTACGACGCCATTATCGCCTCCATGTCGATCACCGAGGAGCGCAAGAAGAAGGTCGACTTCACCGGCAAGTACTACAATACGCCAGCCAAATTCGTCGCCCCGGTGGGCAAGGGCTATGATGTCTCGCCCGAAGGTCTCGACGGATTAAGCGTCGCCGTGCAGCGCGCCACCACCCATGAGAACTTCCTGCGCGACAACTTCCCCGG
>JAYZAP010000161.1:0-2453 GCA_036339655.1 Pseudomonadota bacterium
CAGCTTGGCGGCACGGCCCTCGGCCAGGAGTTCGAGGCCCGCAATGAGCCGCCCGGCGCCGCCGGTCAGCACGACGATGGCATCGGTCACCTCATGGGGCTTCTTGACCGCGCGGGGAATGCTCTCCGTAAACCAGACAAAACCGGCGCCCCAGGCCAGTGCGGCGGCAATCGCGGCGCCAATTGCCAGCCGGGATAGTCGTGGCCGCCAGCGCGGCCGCCCCCAAATTCGCCTCACGACGGGGCCGTCCGGGCGGCGTCCGCTTCGACCATCAGGACAGGCCACTCCATGCGCTGCCGGTCGGCCATGGGTCAGGGCATGTCCGCCAAGGCCCGAAGCACGGTGAAGCGCGCCGTCACCATGGCGATAGCGGCGCTCACCAGGGGCATCGACCCGAGCACCATCAAGCCGCCCGGCGTCAGGCTGAACCGGGGCATGAGAGGCGCCTCGAGCCCGGCCGACACCTGACCGACAACGACGAAGGTGAGCGCCCCCAGGCCGAGGCCGATGAGCCCGCCGCGCAAACCCATCCACAGGGCGTTGCGCTCGAAGGCGCGGGTGACGAAGCCGTCATGGGCACCGATCAGGTGCAGCACCTCGATGGTCTCGCGGTGAACCGCCAAACTGGTGCGGGTGCTGAACACCACCGTCGCCGCCGCCGCCGCTGCGATGGCCAACACAACTATCACGGCGACCACCTGCAAGGTCAGCGCTGTCGACGCGAGGCGGCCCAGCCATTGCCCGTGGGCATCGACCCGGACGCCGGGCGCCACGTCGGCGAGGCGCAGCTCAAGAGCCTGGGGATCAGGGCTCGCGCCGGGCGCGACGACGACATCGATGAGTCCGGGCAAGGGTAGCTCCGGCGACACGTTGCCGGTCCCCAGCCACGGCTCCAGCAGGACCACCAACTCATGGCGCTCGAGATGACGGGCGTCGGCGATGCCGGCGGCGCCGCGCAACACTTCGGCGACCGCGGCGGCGCGGTCGATGGTGGCGCGGGCGTTATCGAAGCTGTCTTCGACCGGCGGCACCTGGACGGTCATGCGGTCGCTGTGGCCACTTTGCCATCGCCCAGCCGATGAACCCAGGACCATGGCGCCGGCCAGGGCGAGGGCCGCGAGAAAAACCATCAGCGCCACGATCCACGGTAGGTAGCGGTTCGCCGGGTCGTTGTCGAGCGCCAGGTCCGCGCCGCGCTCAAGCATGTCAGCCGACCTTCAGGCGTGGTTCGGACCCATCGATCAGGCGGCTCTCATGGAGATGCAACGCGGGATGCTTGAAACGGGCGACAAAGTCCTTGTTGTGGGTGGCGATCAGCACCGTGGTGCCAAGCTTGTTGAGTTCCTCGAACAGATGCAGCAGCCGCAGGCTGAGATCCGGGTCGAGGTTGCCGGTGGGCTCGTCGGCAAGCAGCAACCGGGGCCGCGCGATGACCGCCCGGGCGATGGCCAGGCGCTGTTTCTGGCCGCCGGAAAACGCCGCCGGGCCGAGGTCGTGGGAGTCGGTCAAACCGACCCAATTGAGCAGCTCGCCCACATGGTCCCGAATCAGGGAATCGCGAACCCCGGCGATGCGCAACGGCAGGGCGACGTTCTCGAAGGCGGACAGATGGTCGAGCAGGCGAAAGTCCTGGAACACCACGCCGATTCGCCGGCGCAACGCGGGCAAGGCGGTGCGCGGCGTCGTGGCTATATCTTCATCGAACAGAGTAATCAGTCCGCGCGACGGCTTGTGCGCCAGATAGAGCAGCTTGAGAAGCGACGATTTGCCCGCGCCGCTGGCGCCGGTGAGGAAGTGGAAGGAACCGGCGTCGAGAGTGAAACTGATGTCGCGCAGCACTTCGGGGCCGGAGCCGTAGCGCATGCCGACGTTCTCGAAACGAATCAATTCGGTCCCCTTATGCCGCCCTTATGAACAGGCGTAGGTCTGTGGCGGCAGAGAATGACACAACCCCGCCGCCGCCGTCCAGAGCGGCTCGCCCGGAACCCAGCCGCAGCCTTGCCATGGCGTCAGCAAAGCGCCTATACGTAGGTGGTTTTAAGGTGAAAATTGCAATTATGATCCTGACCTGCCCGTCCTGTTCGACGCGCTACCTTATCGACCCGGCCTCCCTCGGCTTGACCGGAAGGGTGGTGCGTTGCGCCCGCTGTTCCCATAGCTGGAGTGAAACCCCACCCGAGGACATGCCCAAGCGGGTCGACGTCCTGCCGCCGGCCGAAAAGGTTAGACCAATTCCACCGGGTTCGAACCTGCCGGCGCTACGCAAATCCGGGACCGGACGAGCCTGGGCCGGCTGGGCGGCGCTGTTCGCGGTGGTCGTCGGGGTGGCCGCCGGTAGCCTGCTGGCGCGCGACCGGATTATTGCCGTGTGGCCCGACGCGGCACGACTTTATGCCAGTCTCGGCCTCGACGAACATGCCGCAGCCCGGGTTCTGGTGGTGCGCAATGTTCAA